>DATNOY010000271.1:0-13584 GCA_036703495.1 Coleofasciculaceae cyanobacterium | reverse complement strand
GGAGAGCAGTCTTTCTCAGTCATACCCCAAACTAATATTTCCATTGATGCGCCGGTTGCTGTTGTAGATAAGAATGTGGATAAGCATGGCACACGCCAAGCTGCAGAAGCCTTTGTCAAGTTTTTGTATACGCCAGAGGCTCAGCGGCAGTTTGCTAGCGTTGGCTTCCGCCCAGTCGATGCAGCGGTTGCCAAGGAAGTAGAAAACCGCTTCCCTCGAATCACAAAGCTGTATACCGTGCAAGACTTTGGCGGTTGGGCTGAGATTCAAAGAAAATTCTTTGATGATGGGGCACTGTTTGATCAGATCTACACCACACGCTAATCCAATTTCTCTGATAATCCGTTCAAATTACCTTGATCCAAATCTGTGCTAAACCCGGTAGATTCTGACGAAACTGCCTTGCAAACTTCTGAATCTGATGTTGATGAGAGTGCATCAGAGGCGATCGCTTGGCTGCACTCTCCCAAACAGCCCAGAGGATTTGCTTGGGCACTGATCTGGTTAATGACGCTGGTGTCTCTGGGGTTGCATGGGTTGCTCATGCTGCTACCTGTGCCCTCAGAACAGCCGCCTCCAGTCGCTAAACCCGAAGAAAAGAAAGTCCGCATTACCCAATTGCCCACGCTGAATCGACCTGCGCCTCCCAGAGGAGCTGCGGCTCGTCCTACTCCAAAGCCGGTTGTGCCAGTGCGCAGGGCCGCTTCAGCAATTCCTAGACCGGTGCAGCGGGCAGCCATGCCGTCGGTACAGCCTGCTGTGCCAGTTGTCTCTCCCTCTCCGCAGCAGGTTCCTGCAGAAACGCCAACAGATGCGAATCCGTGGCAAGATTTTCCTCAGTATCCAGGTGCTCAGCCCGGTTGCTATAATCTGCCGTCCTGTATGCAGACAAGCCAAGCGTTGAGTGAGGTAGGTAACTACTTTGAGCGGGAACTCGCTGCGAAAAAGTACAGGGCGAGCCCACAGATCACAGAAAGCGATCGCCAAGTTTATCAGGTTTCCAGGAACAATCTCACTCAGTTCTTAAGCCTGATTTCTGTTCCCCATCAAGGGACAGTCTATGTACTGGCAGAGGCACCTCGCAGTTTGGCAGATTTAGCCCAAGCAGTAGAGGTTCCCGCAGCAATTTATGATGTGCTGTCGGGACTGGCGGCAACAGATGCCACTCGCGCAGATTTTGCCCAACCGGATGCTTTCTACACTGGAAATACAGTTCGTCCAGAGATTGGAATTACAAAGTTGGTGACTGGAGAAACTCCGGATACCTTCTTTGACACCTACTTTAGAACCAATCTATTTAACAGCGGCTTTGAGTCTTTAGAACCCTCGCAGTATGGTGGCGGTTTTTTGTATGAGGTGAAAAAAGATAGCCTCTCGCTCTACATCAACTTAGTACCTACTCAAGATGGCAGCGGTACGATTGTCGTGATCTGGAAGCAGCCGCCGCAATAGATCTAGCTGTTGCCTAAAGGAGAAACTGTATGTCTAACGTTTATCATTTAATTGCTAGGGGTGGGCCGGTCATGTGGCCAATCCTGATGCTGTCAGTACTGACTATTGGTCGCGCTCTAGAGCGAAGCTGGTTTTGGTATCGTTTGCTCAGTCAGGAAGATCGGATTGTTCATGAGGTTCTGGAAACAGCGCATTATGATCTGAATCGGGCAGCAGCGATCGCCCGCCAATCGGATCACTTGCCCATTGGTCGGTTTCTTCTGGCTCCGCTACGGTTGCAGCATCCGACCCCTGAGACCTTTCGGTTAGCGCTAGAAACAGCGGGCGATCGGGAGTTCATCGAAATGCGGAAGGGAGATAAATTGCTGGAGAGTGTGGTCGGCATTGCGCCTCTGCTGGGTTTATTGGGTACCGTCACAGGACTCATTCTCACCTTTAGCCACCTCAATGTGGGGGGTGGCGGTACTGCAGCAGAAACCTCCAAGGCAGCCGCAGGGATTGGTGAAGCGTTGACTGCAACTGCCGGTGGTATGATTACTGCAATCATCGCCCTGACCATCTTTCGGGTGCTGGTAGCGCTACAGGCGAAACAAGTGGAATATTTTTCGATCGTTGGTGGAGAACTAGAGCTAATTTATCGTCAGATTTGGGATCAGCCTAGGCTACACTCACGCAGCGTCAAAGCGCATCATTCTCATATGCTCTAGTGCGAGGGGATTGATAGCAAGGGGTGACGGGAGCGTTTCGCCAGCCTTAAACCCCGCTTTATTGTTTTCACGACTGATTGTAAACCCTTGGCGATCGCTCTCCTATGAACTTTAAGACTCAGCAAAAGACCTCCCAAATGCCAGAGGTGAATCTGGTACCCATGATGGATGTGTTGATGACGGTGCTGACCTTTTTTATCCTGATTTCGATGACGCTAACAGGTCAACAACAAGCGCTCAATGTTACTTTGCCTGATACTCAAAACGGAGCGACTAACGTCAAATCAGCTGACCCGCTCATCGTTACTTTAGATAATCAAGGAAAGCTCGGTGTTCAGAGTAAAGTCGTGACTGAAGCAGAATTAATTCAGCAAATGCAAACCTATCTGACTCAAAATCCTCAAGGGGCAGTGCTGCTAAAAGCCGATCGCAAAGTTGCCTATGAGCAGTTGGCAAAGCTCCTGGGAACCCTGCAGAAAGTTGGAGGGGAAAGGGTTTCATTAGCAATTGACAGCAACTGATAAGGTGAAAGATCTAATTCTAAGCTTGCTACAGCATCCCAAATGATTTGTGAGCAGGGGGTGGAGGGGGCAGTGCCCTCGCCTTGGGGACAAAGTCTCTAAACCCCTGGTTGGTTCCTGCCAACTCAAAATGCTACCCGCTTGTAAAAAGCGTGTTTCACACTTTCAGCAACCGTCACATAGATGGCGACGATCGCCCCTAACACCAGCATAAAATTCATAGGCAAGGCTTGAAATCCCAGCAATCCTGCCAAGGGGGTGAAGGGGATGATCAGCGTAATCCCGACTGTTACTAGCGTTGCCATGAACAGGTACTTGCCTGGCTTGCTTTGGAAAATCGATTGGCGGGTGCGAATAATTAAAACCACTAGTGAAGCCGAAAGCACCGATTCGATAAACCAACCGGTTCGAAATTGTGCCGGTTGCGCATGCAGCACAAACAGTAATGCGCCGAAAGTGAGGTAATCAAAAATTGAACTCAACATGCCAAATACCATCATGAAATTGCGGATGAACTTAATATTCATCCGGCGCGGTTTGTTGACCAATTCTCGATCTACGCGATCGGTTGCAATCGTCATTTCTGGGAAATCCGTTAGCAGGTTAGTGAGTAAGATCTGACTGGGCAACAGGGGCAAAAAGGTCAGAAATAGGGAAATCCCTGCCATGCTGAACATATTGCCAAAATTAGCGCTGGTCGCCATAAATATATATTTGAGCGTGTTGGCAAAGGTGACACGCCCTTGTTTGACGCCCTCAATCAGCACATTTAGATCCTTTTCCATTAGCACAATATCAGCCGCTTCCTTCGCCACATCAACTGCACTATCTACCGAAATACCCACATCAGCCGCATGCAGCGCCGAGGCATCATTAATCCCATCTCCAAGATAGCCAACTACATTTCCCGCTTTTTTGAGCGCTATGATGATTCGCTCTTTTTGGTTGGGTTCCACTTCCGCAAAGACATTGGTGTTCTGCACTTGATGCATCAGCGCTTCATCGCTGAGCCGTTGCAGATCCTCACCAGTCAACACCTTGGGTTCCGGCAACCCCATCTGCTGAATGATGCTAACAGCGACCGCTCGACTATCACCTGTAATCATCTTTGCAGTCACACCCAGTAGCTCTAATTCTTTGAGCGTTTGACCAATGCCCGCTTTCGGCGGATCAAAGAGGGTAAGGTAGCCAAGAAACGTCATCTCCATTTCATCATTTCGGCTGAATCCTTTAGCGCCAGAGGGATCGGCATCCATGTTGCGGTAAGCCACCCCCAATACCCGAAATCCTTGCCTGCCCAAATCTTCAGCCTGTTGCTGAATTTTTTGCCGCTGGTTGGCAATGTCTGCCGTTTTACCCTCGCTGATTTCTACCCGTGAACAAACCTCTAGAATCGGCTTCAGTGCGCCTTTGGTAACAATCAGGCGCTGATTCTCATCAGCAAATAGAATACTTAAGCGTTTGCGGTTAAAATCGTACGGTACTTCATTCAGCTTTTGATAGCGAGAGATATCAAAGACTTGATGCTGACGAATGGCCGCGTCAATTGGATTCACATATCCCGATTCAGACGCAGCATTCAAATAAGCGTAGAGCAAAACGCGATCGCTCTCTTGTCCCTCCAGATTAATCGCAGACTTAATTTTTACTTCTCCTTCGGTCAGTGTGCCTGTTTTATCAGAACAAAACACGTTCATGCTGCCAAAGTTTTCGATTGCCGCTAGCCGTTTAACAATCACCTGCTTGGTCGCCATTTGCTTGGCACCCCGAGCCAAGTTGACGCTGACAATTGCAGGCAGCAGTTGAGGCGTTAACCCGACCGCCAGTGCCAAGGAAAACAAGAAGGATTCCAGCACCGGGCGTTGCAGGTAGACGTTAGCCACAAAGATAAGCACCACCAAAATCAGGGTGACTTCCATTAAAAAGTAGCCAAACTTGCTGAGTCCTGTTTCAAATTCAGTTTCAGGCGGTCTGAGTTTCAATCGTTCTGATACCTTGCCAAACTCTGTTTGTTTGCCGGTATGCACCACCACTGCTTTTGCCGATCCACTAATCACAGTAGTGCCCATGTATAGCACATTGGTACGTTGGCTGAGAGCCGTGTCAGCCGGTAACACGCCATTCACTTTGTTTAACGGATAGGTTTCTCCAGTTAATGTCGATTCATTGATAGATAAATCTTTCGACTCTAGCAACAGACAGTCCCCTGGAATATTTTTACCGGCTGAGAGCAGCACAATATCACCCGGAACCACATCCTCGCTGGGAATTTCTTGAGGCTGTCCGTTCCTCAAAACGGTGGCTTTGACCTGTACTAAAGCCAAGAGCTTTTCAACAGCATTTGAAGCGCCCCGCTCTTGCCAAAATCCGAGTAGCCCGCTAATCAGAACGATCGCCAAAATCAGGATGGCATCTGCCGCATCCTGCAAAAACATCGACAGTCCGGCAGCAAAAATCAGAATTAAGATAATCGGACTTTTAAACTGGTTCAGCAACAGCGTCAGCGGGTGCGACTTTCGCTGCCGTCTGAGACTATTCGCCCCATATTCGCTTAAGCGTTTTTGGGCATCCTGCGGGCTTAAACCCTGGGCTGTAGCCCGCACCTGCTGAAGCACCTGATCGGTAGGCAAACTCCAAAACAGGGAGAGCGGTGAAGTTGTCATGGGCTAAATATCCTTACCGATTTGGGGCGAGTCGGAACTGGCATGATGCTAAACCGTAAATTTGAGGAAATTGTGAGAGGGTGCCTTCAGAGTAACGAAAAATAAAGTAGCTGGCTACTGCTCTCTTGAGTCCTCTCCAATTTTCTTATGAACCTCTGCACTCACTTTCATAGCTTTGTCAGAACTCACTCAGTTTCCTCTCAGGAAGTAAGGGCATTGTAAGAGTCACAGTGTAATCAACACTGCATTCCCGATAGATCTCAAGGAGTTGTTCTGATGAAACGCCTAATCCTCGGTTGTCACGCTGTATTGTCCTGATATAGCAATCTCAAATGATTGGTGAGCAGGGGTTTGGGGACTTTGTCCCCAAACCCCTGATTGGTTTTCTCATGACTGATTTAGGACTGATACAGCACAATCAAAACACTTTGAGATGCTTTTCTTCGTTTTTTTTATCATGACAAAAACGAGGAGGGCAGGCAAACTATGTAAAGTAAGTTAAGCCATTTACCATGGAATTGAATCTTGCGAGAAGCAGTGATGCGATTGACGGCTGATCGGCTCGTGTTTAAGTAGATTTGGGCGATCGCGCAATCGCCCAAGTAGACTTTCATTCACCATTCGCCCTGAAATTTAACGCCCTATTCCGCGATTAAGAGTTGCTGACCTGAAGGCAAGCATCATACCGGATGCTTAACGGCTGTTGATTTCATCAACCAATTTTTTACACAAGTTAGGAGACTCAACAGACCCTAGCTATTGAGTCACAAATGATTAGCGATCGCAGGAGTGGGGTTAGGCTGATGCTCAATAGGAACGTTGGCTTAACCTGCGGCCTGTACCAGGGATGAAATCGCGGCTTCAATTCTCTGCCATCCAGAGGGCGAACTGAAATCAATTCCCAAAAACGTTGGACTGGCTTTAGATCGCAAAACTAAGTAAACAATTCCTGCAATTAAGACAGCACTCATGGCAGGAATATCTTTGTCCGGTGGAAAGGAATGCTTTTGGCTCAAAAACTTTAAACTATCGATCGCCATTCGATCTCGCACCTGAGCTAATTCCTGAGTTAATTCGTTTCCTTCTAGCAGTTCCCACCGCAGAATCTCCTGGGTGATGGTGCGCTGCTGAAGATCGCGCAGGAAGCGGACAAGCAACACATCCATCCCCTGGTCTAATGTCTCTGCCTGAATACTTGACTCCTCTCCAACCAATTCTTCGACCGTAAGCCAGTAATCGCCCTCCTGACCAAAGGTTTTCAACAGGGTAGACAGATTTTCAAAATATCGATAGATCAAGACTTTATCCACACCTGCTTCACGGGCGATCGCATTCACCCCTAACTGCTGAAATCCTGACTCTGCCAGCAATTTGCCAACAGCTGCCAGAATTTTCGCTTTTGTTTCTTCCTTATCCCTTGCCATGAATGCGTCCTAACTACTTGTCACCAGATGGTGACTATGATAGCTTGTCACTGGTCGGTGACTTTAACGGGGGAAGAAGATGCAGAAAGTTTGTTTTGAAGCAGAAGTCTACTCCTTTCATATTGACTTCATTGGGCACGTCAACAATGTTGTTTACATCCAGTGGATGGAAATTGGACGAACCAAACTGCTAGAATCGATCGGGATGCCAACGCATGAGATCTTTCATCAGGGTTTTGTGCCAGTGTTAGTGCAAACCAATATCACTTATAAATCTCCCCTTTATTTGGGCGATCGCGTCCAAATAGAAATGTGGCTTTCTGAATTGCGAAATGCTTCTGCCATTATGCAATTCCGCTTTGCCAATGCTCAGGGAACCCTAGCTGCGGAAGGCTGGCAAAAAGGGCTGTTTGCCGATCGAGAAACGATGCGCCCACGACGGTTGCGTGCTGAGGAGCGATCGCTGTTTTTACCCTATGTCCATTCAACAACAGATGTCGTTCCACCTGAAAATATTCTGGAACAAATTCACTAGGATCTGTTTTAAAAGTTGTTTTTGCCTGCGCTTCGCGCAGGCAAAAACGACCCTTTAAGCGAGGTTTAAAACACGCCCTAGACTATTTAATTTAGAAACTAGACGTATGAATGTTAAAGCCAATACTCAATCCGTTCTGAGGCTAATTTTGATTACCAGTATTGTTTCTACGACAATTCACTTCACCGACAACTACCGATTTATTGAAAAATATCCTCAACCTATTTGGGTTACGGCTTCATCCATTTATCAGTCCTGGACTATTTTAACTATCGTTGGCATTGTTGGGTATTGGCTCTATAAATCAAGGAAATTCTGGCTTGCGTATCTCTGCCTTGGTGCTTATTCGCTAACAGGTCTGGCTAGTCCAGGGCATTATCTTTATGGTTCTTTATCCCAGTTCTCCGTCAAAATGCATTTGTTTATCTGGACAGATGCAATCACGGGTTTGGCAGTGTTGGGATTTGTACTCTGGTCACTCCTGTTCCTGAAGGAATGGCAAATGACTGATTCTTAAGTTGAACCATTTTACTTTTAAAGCACCCTGATTGCAGGAGCGATTCCTTTTGAGAGTAACATTTACGCGCACTGCTTGTTGATACAGCTCATAGAGGTCATCGAAAAACTTCGGCTACCAGGGGTGGCTATCCAGCGGAAAAAATGCCTTTCAGCCTTGCTTGAACCCAGGACGTAAACCGATGCTTGTGCTCCGTCATGTCCAGCAAACCGAGGTCTTGCAACTGCTGCCGTATCCCTTGATAGAGTTCCGTTTCCTTCGTCAGTTCCTGAGTGAAGGTTTCTGCTAAAGCCGGGTTCAGACGTAGCAACCGTTCGAAGCTGTGCTTGTGAATCACAAACAAGCTGGTGTTTTCTAAAACACGGGCAGTACTGGTGTAAGGCAGATTTAGCATAATCGCAACCTCGCCAAAGATACTCCCAGGATGATAGACCTTGACCGGTTGATTGAGTCGAGTGACCACAGTTTCTACAGAGCCAGACAGCACCAAATAAAAATGGCTACCCCAGTCGTTCTCCTTGAACACCACGTCGGATGCTGCAAAAAATTGGCGATGACCTGTTTCAATCAGTTCTCGAAGATGAAGATCAGAGCAGAGGTTGAAGTGAGGGAATTGTCGTAGGGCATCTCGAATGGAAACCGTTTGACGCGATCGCCGGCTGAGAGCAGAGTAGGCTTTCACACTGGGCTGACCGTCTGTACTCTGACCATTGGCTGACCCTTCAGGCTCATTGGCTTGGGGGGCAACCCGTTTCAAGGTATCAGCGTTTCGTAGCCATAAATCGCGTTGGGGGAACGGCATTTTGAGTTCTGCCTGGCGCAAGTTGTGTTCAAGAATGAAATTAAGGGAACTTCTCACTGAAATCCCCTCGTCAATTTGAGCCACCCACACCCACAGTTCAAACTCCAGCCCACTGTCGCCAAAGCCTTTGAATACTACCTTTGGCGGTGGCTCATGCAGCACAGCCGCTTCCATATAAGCCGAATCCAGGAGGGTTTCAGTCACTAAGACGGGATCGCTATCGTAAGCTACTTTGACAGGCAGATGCAGCTTACCTGTAAGACTTTTATAGCTCCAGTTCAATACCCGATTACTCGTTAAATTGCTGTTAGGCACCACCACATCACCGCCATCAAACGTGCGGATGACGGTGGAGCGCAGCGAAACTTCTTGGATGTAGCCCGATAGACCATCAAACTCAATATAGTCTCCAACCTGAAGTTTGCCTTCGAGCAGTAAGGTTAAACCGCTGATCAGGTTCTTAGTGATTTCTTGCAGCCCAAACCCAGCGCCGATCCCTAAGCCACCTAAGGTGACCACTAAGGGGGCTAGATTGAGTCCATTCACTTGCAAAATGAAGACAAACCCCAAAGTGCCAGCACTATAGCTCAGGAGAGAGGCGATCGCCTCTCGATGTCCCGGACTCATACCCAATCGCAGTAGCAACCGCTCTTTGAGCAGTCGCTTGAAGATCATCGAGAGTACTATGACTGTGAGGAATACCAGCGTCAGCTTGAGGAGCCAAAGCAAAGAGATGGACTCATCCCCCACTTTGAAGAGGGTGGCTTGGAGGAGTTGACTACTGCGAGCAAAAAACTGCTGGAGTTCGGAATTCATTACGTTTGCAACATCACCAACGCTACCTTACCTATTTTGATGCATCCGATAAACGGGGTAGCTGCATCCTATCTATTACTCCGGCAACCTTTGAAAATACCTAAACCCTGAGGGCTTCATTGGGTCGCACTTCGCGCTTCACAAGGAAGCCGATTAAACTGCCAAGGTAATAATTGAGGACAGCTATAGGTCAATTAGGAAATTTGTATTAATCAATCCGTCAGAAAAATGAAAAATCTGTGTATTTAAATACTTTTTTGAACTTTTTTCGAGAAATGTCATGGTATCTTAACTTCAGTAAAGCCTAACTTAGGCAACTTAAGTACGCTGGTTATCCTGTGGTTTACTTATGATCAACGATAAAAAAGTTCGGTTGAAATGGGAAGGTTACTGGTTTAAAATCCTTGGCAGATGGCGATCGTGTCCATTGACCTGCCCAGTAGACAAACCTCATCATCGGCATGTTTTCTGGAGTTGGATCGGTAGTTTTTTGGCTATTACCGCAACATCCTATCTTGCGATAAAAACCAACTCTCCTTTGCTAATGGCTCCGTTTGGTGCTACAAGCGTCCTGATCTTTGGGGTTCCTGACAGCCCTCTGGCTCAACCTCGGAATGTCATTGGGGGGAATTTTTTAGCTGCTGTTGTCAGTTTAGTGATTTTACATTTTCTCGGTTCTTCTCCCTGGGCCATGGGAATGGCTGTTTCTACGGCCATCGGGGTCATGCAGATAACTGGCACTCTACACCCACCTTCGGGAGCCGTTGCCTTAGTCGTCATGATGACGAAACCAGGCTGGGAATTTCTGTTAACCCCTGCCTTTGAGGGATCGATGATCTTGGTGCTCTGCGCTGTGATCTTCAATAATTTAGCGGAAGAAAGGACGTATCCCAAACACTGGCTATAGCGATCGCGCCCTAGATGCCCGCACTCCATCCAGTTTTAATGCTAATCAGGGGTTCTGATCGCACCTTGCCCATCGAGGTAGACAGATTCCTCATCCTTTCCAGCAGGCTACCGTGTATCCCTATCTTCTGGATGAACCACGGTCTGCATTTGACCCCTTGTATGAGCTAGCTCATAGATGGATTCACTCAGTTCTGGAAGACTATAAGAAGTCAACAAGGGAAACTACTGTATGTCTTTAGATATTGAATTGTTGGAATCCAGCTTTTCGCAGATTAAACAACAGGAAGCTGAGTTTACTGCTCACTTCTATGGAAATTTATTTGCAGACTATCCAGAGGTCAAGCCCCTCTTTGCCAACACCCACATGGAAGAACAAGCCAGGAAACTCTTCCAATCGCTCGTCCTGGTCGTCGATAATCTCCGCAACCCCGATGCCTTGTCTAATCCACTGAAGGGTCTAGGAACTCGCCATATTCAGTATGGCGTGCTGCCTGAACATTATCCGATGGTGGGCAGTACTTTGTTAAAAGCATTATCGATTTGCTTGGAGAAGGCGTGGACTCCTAATACTGAGCAGGCGTGGAGTGAGGCTTACACAGCAGTGACTCAACTGATGTTGAATGGTGCAGAATATCCAGCCGAGATTCTAAATCCTCAGGTTCAGTAAAGTTAGGAATGTTGGACATCAACGGGATGAACCAGAATGATTTCAGGAGGTTGTCAGGCTGAATTTATCCTTAAATTGATCAACGCTCATTCTGTCAATCAGTTTGTAGGGCACCAAAAAATTAGCCCTGCTCAACTTGAGCATAGGCTGGCAGATCTCGTCAGGACGTAGCGGTGTTTAGCCGGATTGCCAGGAGAACAAGGGTGATCTCCCTCAAGACCTTATATCAATTCTGGTTTTATTCAACCTTCTCTGCATCGCAAGCAAATAGTTCGACTAAACCCACTGTGCCGACAAAAAAGGTATAGATGGCATAGAAAAAGGGAGATTTTTGCTGACGCGAGGCATACACTGCGGCAATCACACCCTCAAGTCCGTGGGCTGCCAAAGCGAATTGCGATACCCAGACCACGAAAGGCGGTACCGCTAACGTCCGACTTTGAGTCACCCCGGACTGGAGTTGCCACAAATTCAAGCCGATCGCCCCCGTAATCAGGAGAATGGAGAGGCACTTGATCAGGAGAAAAAGTCTTTGCTGCATGCGTTGGGAAAGGCTCAAGTTCTTTGGTGGAAATCATAGTGTATTCCTAAAGGCAGATCAAAGGGTGATGGTGATGATCACTAAACTGGAGAAGTAGCTACTGCTACAATCTGTCTTGCGGTTGCTATTAAGTCCACCAAAGCAGTTTGATGCTGCTTGGATAGGCATCTAGAGCAAGTGCTGCTGCGCCCATAAGGCGGCTTGCACCCGATCGCGCATTTCCAGTTTGCTCAAAAGCTGAGTAATATAGTTCTTCACTGTGCCTTCGCTGAGATAAAGTGTTTGAGCAATCTCTTGGTTATTTTTGCCCTGACCGACTAGCTGCAGCACTTCAATTTCTCGTTTGCTGAGGGCTGCTGGCAAAGAACTGGAAGAAGGCGACGCAGATTTGAGTTTAGCAAATACTTTAAGGGCGATCGTGGGTCCTAACTGGCTGTAGCCCTGCGATACGGAACGAATCGCTGCTGCAATTTCTGGCGAGGGAGTACGTTTGAGTAAATAACCCAAGGCACCCACCTGCAGCGACTGCAAAATGTACTCGTCATCGTCAAACGTCGTTAAAACCAAAATCCGAATCCAGGGATAGCGCTGATGGATTTCGTGGGTTGCTTGCACGCCATCACAAAGCGGCATTCGTACATCCATCAAAATCACATGCGGTTGGAGTGTTCCAGCAAGCGCGATCGCTTCCTCACCATTTCTGGCCTGTCCAGCAATTTCCAAATCGGGTTCCACCGAGAGCAAGGCAGCTAATCCTTGGCGAAACAGATCCTGGTCATCTACAAGCAACAAGCGAATCATGGCGGTAGTAAAACTTGAATTTGTGTTCCTTGAGCAGGGGCTGTTTTGAGTTCAAGCTTGCCGCCTAATAGTTGCGATCGCTCCATCATACCCCGGATGCCAAAGCCTGTAGAGAGCGTTGTAGGATCAAACCCGACGCCATCATCTTTGAGATCGAGGAGAATCCCTTCGACTGTCAATTGTCCATAAAAACTAATTTGAGAAGCATGAGCGTGCTTTTGAATATTAATTATTCCCTCTTTGACAATGCAATAGATTTGATAGCTCTTATGGACAGAGAATTGTGGCAGATTGACTTCGAACTGAACCTGGAGGTTGGAATTGTGACGAACCTGTTCTATCAGGGCAGTCAGAGCCTGGTTGAGATCAAAGTTAGACCGACGCATCCGATCTAAGGCTTGGCTAACATCTTCAATACATTGTCCTGATAGCATCTTTGCTGTATCAATGGCTTGAAAAGCTTGCTCAGGATTGTGGGAACGCAACCGTTGGGCGACAGCAAGCTGCATATCGAGATCTGTTAAGGTATGCCCTAGCGAATCGTGAATTTCACGCGCAATGCGGGTACGCTCCAACGTGGCAGCCAGCCCTTCTACCTGCTGCGTCAGTTCCTCGATGCGCTGACGGTGTTGTTGCTCGGCTACGACCATTGCACTAATCATCACCGTCAATACACCTGCTGCCGCATAGGTAATGAGGCTGAAAAAACCGAATTTGAGAAGATGGTGGGGATCTAAAGAATCGTTAGATGCAGCTTGAACGGCCGGGATTTGCCCAGTCTGCAATCCGTAGTCGATCGCAACCCAAGGAAGCGCCAGGGTATACAAGATTAAAAGTGTCGTGCGGCGACCCAGCAGGAAGTAGCTCTTTGCCAGGTAAATAAACAGAAACAGCTCAATATCAATGCCAACTAATCTCGCACTCATTGTCAGGGCGATCGCTAGACCAATATAGCTGAATTGTTGCCAATCAAGATGCTGAGTCGGGTAAAGCCAACTCAGCGCGAAGAAGATGCTATAGAACACTAATGCTACAGACAAGTTATATCCTGGGACATTGAACCACATCCCGATGTGAACAACCAGATATATCCAATCAACGTATTGAAAAGTACGCGGTAGCGATTGCAAAAATGTCATTACTGAGGTTTTAAGCAATGGAAAAATATCTCTAAGTCAAGCTGGGTGAGGTTGGCTCAAGTTGAGGTCGCCTACACGACTATACTGGAT
>DATNOY010000270.1:0-4683 GCA_036703495.1 Coleofasciculaceae cyanobacterium | reverse complement strand
TCCAATCCCGATTTGTTCTAGAGGTTGGGGGTGAAACAGGCGACCCCAGGCGGCGATCGCAATACTGCCTGCGGCCACCAGAATCAAAGCCCCTTCTACGCCACTAGAAAAGTATTCGGCTTTGTAGTGTCCAAAGGCGTGTTCTTCATCGGCGGGTTTAGCGGCATAGGTGAGGGCCCAAGTGGCAATTAAAGCCGCTACCAGATTCACAACCGACTCAGCGGCATCTGATAATAATCCAACGGAACCTGTCAGGAAGTAAGCGCCTACTTTAAGGGCGATTGTTAGCAAAGCCGCTCCTATGGAGAGAAAAGCATAAAAACGAGCAGGCAGATTTTTCATAACGGCCTTTCTTCAAGAAAAATTGAATCCAACTTCAACGCTCGCAACTTTAAACAGTGGCAGGTTAAAGGTTACTATAGCAATCCTCAATAAACGGGGAGGCATCCTCCAACTCAATACTTCCTCAATACTTCTTAGATTAGAGCCAATCCCCCTCCCTTCGGAAGGGCAAACCCTATAAAAAGGAGAGAGTTTGAGCAGTTCGATTCCTCTTTTTTTAAGCGGGGTTAGAGGATGATTAAGGCTCAATCGCTTAACCCAAACGTATGGTTCTTCAAACCTTTTAGGTTTGCTCATCACTGATTTGGAATGGCTAGATGGGTGCCCATAACTTCATACCTGATCTGCCTGAATGGGATTTTAAAAATGAAAGAAAAATGAAAACTAAGCTCAGGTATTGTTGTTAAAAATATTAGATATCTTTATCAGTTTCACTACTTCTTAAGACAGAGTTTGTTGTATACTGGAACAAGTTTGAAGGGGAGTAGCTGCTGGTCGCTCAAGCACCAGTACCTTGAGTCAACATACTGGCGATCGCCTGGTTCAAGGAATTAGTTTTTTAACAGACAATTTAATTTAGATCTTTTTCTAAGTTAAACCTGTAAAAGCTGAAAAGCGAGACCTTCACTGAGTTCACAACTGATGTGAGCTTGGTGAAGCGTCTATCTGCTCATCAAGCTTACTCAGAAAAACCGCAACACATTCTGAGGAACTTGAGATCATGCTGACCGCTTTTACCGCTAGCTTACTGCTGA
Source organism: Coleofasciculaceae cyanobacterium (assembly GCA_036703495.1). Classification (GTDB taxonomy): domain Bacteria; phylum Cyanobacteriota; class Cyanobacteriia; order Elainellales; family Elainellaceae; genus Drouetiella. Next base: position 3,586 of record DATNOY010000270.1, on the reverse strand, counting down.
TTACTGTCTCTGAGCTGGGCGATAAGACTTTCTTCATTGCTGTGGTCATGTCTATGCGTCATCCACGCCGCCTTGTGCTGGTTGGGGTGATTTCAGCTTTGGCAGCAATGACAATCCTTTCTGTTTTGCTAGGTCAAGCTGTCTCATTCCTACCCAAGGCTTACCTGCACTATGCCGAGATTGCGCTATTCCTGGGTTTTGGTGTGAAGCTGCTCGTGGATGCTTGGCGGATGCCGCCCACGGCTACCTGTGCAGTGATTGATGAGGCCAAGACTGCCGTAGAGCAAAGCGAAAGAAAATCCAGACGTCAAGGCAAATGGTCTGTGATTCTAGAAACGTTTATCCTGACGTTTTTAGCAGAATGGGGCGATCGCACGCAAATTGCTACGATTGCGCTAGCTGCATCCAACAATGCCTTCGGCGTGACAGCGGGAGCTATTTTGGGGCACAGCATCTGCGCGTTGATTGCCGTTGTTGGCGGTAAATTGATTGCCGGACGAATTTCGGAGCGAGCGATTACAGGACTGGGAGGTTTGCTGTTTCTGGTTTTTGCTGCGGTTGCCGTATGGGAAGGGGCTTAGGCAGCTTCGCAGAATCAACGAATCAAAAACGAATCAAAACAGAGTATTTTTATAGTTGTGACCATAGGGGTTAGGGCTGAGACATTTTTGGAGTCGCACGAAATGTACCCACAAAAATATTCTAAGAATCGCGAATTTAATTTAATCGGGTTTGGGGGTACTGCCCCAAACCCCAGGCCCAGATTTTATTGAATCCATGATCCTCAACATAATGTCCAGGGCTATCTGTCCTAGCCCAACCCATAGGACGGGGCAGAGGGTGAAATGAGGCTGCTCACGGTGCAGCAGTTTGATGAGGATTGGGAAAAACCCCTCGAATCTTAGCGGCCATCCAGGGAGATAGCAGCAGCCAGATTAACTCCAGAGGCATGAGTCCACCTTTGAACCTGGTGTAGTCCGCCGCAATTTTCTCCCAGGAATAGCCTAAAATCACGCGACCTAAAATCAGCTCAAACCCAACGGTTAATACCAGCCACAGCACACCCACGCCGATCAGTTGAGCCAGCCGCGAAGGTTGGAGCCAGCGGATAAATAGGGTGGCAATGACCAACACCAAAATCGATCCGCTGACAAATGAAAGTTGCTCTGCCCGCACTTCCCCCAAGGACGGTACTAACCAAAAGATGCGAAGGGTTCCATTTAGGCTCTCGGCAAGGATAAATACGAGCCAAACCACCAGGCTCTTGATAAAGATCATGCTTCCATTCCGGTTAAGAGCGTTTTATAGGCTCAAAGCTAAGGTTTAAACATGGGGAACTTGTGAGGAATGTTTCTGAGGTTCACTCTGGGTTGTGGGGGATAGGGCGATCGCCACTCCCCAACGGGCGATCGCCAATCTGAGACAGGGAGTCTCGCATTTCACAGCTTGATTTGTTGGAGCAGCGATCGCTTTTTAAAGGGCTGACGGCTCAAAGGATCAAAGGCTAGCGGTAATGGAAATGTTTCTAGAAAAGATGCAGCCGACCAATCTAGCGGCTGCCAACCTTGATCCACCGCAGAGATCACCTTTTCCCAGCGCGTTGCTTGCTCAAGTTCCTGACCATAGACAAATAGACGATGCAATCCCAATCCGCTGTAAAAGTCGCGGAAGCGATGATCAATCCGCTCTTGCTCATCCTGGAGTTGGACAACATGGCCACCACTCCCAGTAAATTTGAAATAGGCACAGGGAATCTGGTAGGTTTCAGCAATGATAAGACCATGCAAACTAGTGCTAATAATTCGCTTGCAGGCAGTGATTTCTTTGACTTTTGCTTCTAACCCTTCTAGCGTAGGTTGAGTCAAGGTACTAATTATCCGGATATCTTGGGCGAGAGACTGAGGAATACGGTATCGAATCAGTTCCTCGCGGATACGTGCAGTCTCGGTCAAGGTTTCCAGTTCGGAGAGATGGACAATCACCCCTAACTCATGACGTTTCTCGATCGCAGGTTGAAAGATCGCAGGTAAAAACCAGACCGGATCACCATAGACTTCTGGGGCATCCAGTCCTTGCTGCCTAAACGTCTGAGCACTGAACGGCCCGCGAAGGGCATGAATCTGGAATTGCGTATCAGGAGGTCTCTGATAATAGGTTAAAGTCCGATCGATCGGGTTTTTGGCCTTGTCTATCCCAGTGCCCCAAAGATGAACTTCACCGTTTTTCAAGGCGTGACCGATTGTGCCGACGCAAGCTAACTTCTTTTGCGGCGAATCAAAGTTGCGATGAACGATAGGTAAACCTGCTAAAGCGCTGACAATGATAGGACTGAGAGCATCCCCTAGATTAGCCAACGGTTGATTTGGTGTACTGGCAACCCAGGTGAGGGGGATAGCCCGGGTATAGCGATCGCGCACCATTAAAGCACTGAGCGGGCTGCTCTGCCTTTTCAGAAGTGTAATCATGGATGTACCTGCGTAGGTGAACTGAATGCTGAAAACCGAATGGACGCAGCAAAGCCACAGCAGTCTCCTGTGTTTACAAGAGAACTGATGCTAGGCAAAGTTTCCGAAACTGATGCTAGGCAATTTCAGAAACCGTCTATAGCAGTCCTAAATCAGTCGTGAGAAAACCCCAGCGGGGTTTGGAGACGTTGTCCCCCAGGCGGGAGCAGTGCCCTCTCTACTCCCTGCTCACCAATCCTTTGGGATTGCTATATCAGAGAAATTAAGGTTGGCTTTCGTTTAATCTACACTATGCCTATAGATTTATCGTGAATTAATAGATACATTTTTTAACCTTGGGAGCCGCTGACTCTCAAGGGCTGGAATCCAGTTTCTGGAAAGTCAGGATTGCCCTGAACTCTTGATCCTTCGCGATGTTAAGGGATTTGCAATTTAACAACATCCCCACTGGCAACACCATTAGCGGTAGGGGCGCAAGGCCTTGCGCCCCTACATAGGTATACGATTTTCCCGCAGATCCCTAAGGATCAAGAATTAATTAAAACCGAGCTTTTAATTTTTACAATAGTCCTGACAGTTTTTGAAGAGAAAAATTAGAGGTCTAGACAAGAAGCTACCTCTCTTTGTAAGGTGCAGATAACCAAACCAACACCAGAGAGGTAGCAATGCAGTCTATTCTACAAGCCCTATTTGCAAAAATGGGGCATTTAGCAAAGCGCAACAAACGTTTCTGTTCAGCCTGTTTCCCACGATTCTATTGGTGTGTGGCAAAGTTAACTTCACCAACCTGAGTCGCTATAGCCAATGGTCAGAGAGAACCTATCGCCGCCAGTACAGCCAACCGTTCAACTTCATTGCCCTGAATGCTCAGGTGATCGGGGAGGCGATTGGGGAAGGTGTGACTCAGATTGGGGCAATGGATTGCTCGTTTATCCCTAAAAGTGGCAAACATACTTACGGGCTAGAGTGGTTCTACAATGGCAGTTGCAATCGCACTGAGAAGGGCTTGGAGATATCGGTGATTGCGGTGATTGATGTTGAAGCTCATCGAGGCTACAGCTTACCCCTCTTTAGTCACTCTAAGCGGATGAAAATATCAGTTGTAAGTTAAGCCAATGCAC
>DATNOY010000269.1:0-6111 GCA_036703495.1 Coleofasciculaceae cyanobacterium | reverse complement strand
TTTTTGAAGGCGCAGTATTGCCGCGCTTTCAAAAATTAAGTTTTGGGTTTGATTAAGCTCACGTTCCTAAGAGGCGGGGGAGCAGAGTTGGCGATCGCCCTTCTCGACATGGAGATTGGTTTGCAGATAATTTTGCAGGCGATCGCAGCCAGTCTGTAATAAAGGCTGGAGATGCAGATCCCATTGCTGGATGCCAATCGTTTCGCTGGCACTCAATAGGCTGTTGCCATCGGGGGTGAAACTAAGGCTAAGAATGGGATCGGGCTGCCCTAGAAGCGATTTGATTAAAGTCCCTGTTTGGGGATTCCACAGCTTGAGGACATGATCCGCCCCGCCCGACGCCAAGAGTTTGCCGTCGGGACTAAAGGTGAGACTCGTGACCCCATTTTGGTGCCCGCTGAAAGTGCGCAACAAACTGCCATTGCTAACGCGCCACAGTTTGATGGTGTTATCCCAACTGGCAGAAGCCAGGAAATGGCCGTCTGGGCTAAAGGTGACGGCTGCGATCGCCAACGAATGCCCGGTTAACGTTTTTAACAGCGTGCCATCGGGGTTCCAGAGCTTGATGGTATTGCTGTAGCCGCCCGTTGCGAGTATGTCTTCCTGGGGACTAAAGGCGAGGCTGCTGACGCTGTCAGGGGAAATGGCGATCGTCTGGATCAATCGGCCGTCGGCTGGATCCCAGATGCGGATTGTTTGGTCGTCGCTGCCAGAGGCCAAGCGTTCCCCGGTTGAACTGAAGCTGAGGCTAGTGACTCTGGCTTGGTGCCCGTTTAGCATGCGGATGGCTTTACCGGTAACGGGATTCCAAATTTTGATCGTCTGGTCGTCACTGCCGGATGCCAGCAGGTTGCCATCCGGGCTGAAGCTAAGCGCCGAAACGGGCACCGTATGACTGTCTAGCGTCTTGAGTAAGGTGGGGATAGGGGTGCGGTTCCAGATGCGAATTTTGCCATCCCACCCGGCCGTGGCAAAGGTTTGATGATTAGGGCTAACGCTCAGCGTATAAGCACTCTCGACCGGCGGGTGCAGCGATCGAATATCCCAGGATCGCAGGGTCTGATCGCTGCTGCTAGAAAATAGGGTGTCTCCTTGGGGGCTAAAGTCAGCGCTGAGCACCTCCCCCTCATGCCCTTTCAAGGTTTGGATCAACGCGCGATCGCTGAGCCGCCAAAGTTTGAGGGTCGTGTCGGCACTAGCAGATAGCAACAGCTGACCATCTGGGCTAAACCGAAGGCAGTTCACCTTAGTGTGATGCCCTGCCAACGTTTGGGTTGAACCCTGGCTCAGATTCCATAGCGTCAGAGGTGCATTGCCATCGGCTGGGGTAGGGCTACCGGCCGCGGCCAGGGTTTTGCCATCGGGGCTAAAGGCAATACTTTGGATCGGCGCTGGGCGGGTCAGGGTTTGAAGCAATTGCGTTTTGGCAACGTTCCACAGCTTAACGCTTTTGTCTTCGCTGGCGGCGGCCAAGGTTTTGCCATCGGGGCTAAAGGCAATACTGTTGACCCAGCCCTGCTGTCCGGTAAACGTTCTCAGCAGGTTGCCGTTCCTGACGTTCCAGAGTTTGATGGTGCGATCGCGCCCGCCCGCCGCCACAAATAGCCCATTGGGGCTAAAGGCCACGCTAGTCAGGTAAGTGGGCACCGTCAGCGCCAGTTGCGCCTTGCCATCGGCCACATTCCATAGGGTCATGACGGAAGTCTCACCCTGGGTATCCCCACTGACTGTTGCCACAGTACGACCATTGGGGCTAAATTCGAGGGATCGCACCTGTCCGGGGGTTTCCCAGGAGTTGGCTAAGCTGCCGTCCGGTTTCCAAATTCGCACGGTAGCGTCATCACTCCCGGAAGCAATCAGTTGACCATCGGGGCTGATGCTAAGGCTATTCACCGGTTCGCTATGGCCCTGAAAACGATTGCGTTCCTGGGTTTCCTCAACGGCTTGTTGCAGCGTGGCAGTCGTCTGGGTTTGAACTTCGGTAGCGGTATTGTCCCCTATCCCCAGCCAGAACACCTGCTGGAGCTGGCGGCTGGCCCGAACTGCCGTTGTTAAAGCTTCCAGCGATCGATTTGACAACAGCTGTGATTCTGAAAGGGCATTGAGCGCCCGAATCTCACCCACCAAAGCTCGCTGGCGTTGCAGAAAAGCAAAGCCGCCGAACCCTGCTGCCGCCAGACCGAGCAGGCTGATCAAGGCGATCGCCCCCTGAGTCCGTCGCCAGCGCTGTTGATTGTGCCGCTGGGCTTTGTGGCGCTCTTGCAATGCCGCTTCAATCAACTGTTGTGCCTCCTGCGACAGTTCATCGGGAGATGCGGCATAGAGTTCTGCGGCGGCATCTAACTGCGCATCCCGCAGCAAAAATTCTGGCTGTTGCCCGCTCTGCTGCCATTGCCGGGCTGCGACTTCAATCTGCCGCTGCGATCGCAGCCTAGCGCGATTTTCCTCTAACCAGCAGCGCAGCGTAGACCAATGGCGCAGCAGAATTTCATGGGCGACTTCGATGGTGACGGCAGGAGGGGTGGGCAAAGCCAGGGTTGTAAACGGGGCAGTGGAGGGATCGACGCTAAAAAAAGACGCTGAAGTGGAAGGAGCGATCGGCAGCTCCTCATCGGGTTCTGCCAGCAGATCTGTGGTGACAACCACCAGCTTGGCGGCCGTGAATGCCTGTAAGGTGCGATCGACCAGAGCAGCGGCATATTTGTTGACCACCAGATCGGATTTCAGGATGCGACGACCTGTATCTTCTGTGCCTTCGCTGAGCTGCGTCAGGGATAGAAAAATCCAGCGGGCGCAGTCCTGAGCTTCTGGATCCAGGCTGTCGTAAACGGCTTGGGCTTTGCGTTCTAGGGATCCTTTCAGCTCGCCAATCTGCTGCTGATAAACCTGGAGCGTTAGTTCACCAGGCTGGCGGTTCTCCCAAAGTTGCTCTAAGATAAACTCCAGCAGCGGTAAGTCGCCGGGGCTATGGCTCAGTGCTTGTAGCAACACCTCTACCAGTTCTGGCTGTACGGCTAATCCTACTTTTTCGGCTGGGCAGAGGATAGCTTGGCGATAGCCCTCCTGGCTCAGCACTGGTGGTACCAAAATGCTGGATTGCTGAAGATACGCTGCCAGATCCGGAGTTCCCAGGCAGGTTGATATTAAGTCCGTCCGCAAAGTCAGAACCAGCTTAAAGCGATCCTCGGCATACTTGAGCCCTCCCAAAATCAGATCCAAAAATTGCTGCCGATCTGCGGCAGGCGAGAGCGTATAGAGTTCTTCAAACTGATCTACCACCAGCACAACGATCGGTTCAGGGCAGGAGCGCAGCCATTGCACAAATCCCTCGACGCCCTGAGACAGCAGCCTCTCTAGCTGCAGCTGCTGATATTTGCGATCGGCTTCGGTGTTGCCATCCACCAGACTTTGCACTAGCGCCTCTAACGGCTTGCTGCCGGGACGTAAACTCCGAATCCACCACTGGTCACTTTCGGGAATTTGGCTACCCAGGCGCAACTGCGCCATCAGCCCGGCTTGCACTACCGACGACTTGCCGCTGCCCACTGCTCCCACTACCGCTAGGAACGATCGCTGGCTGATCTCTCCCACCAGCTGCTGGATCAAGGCGGTTCGCCCAAAGAAGAAAGCAGCATCGGCTTCAGAGAATGCCCGTAGCCCCAGATAGGGGCAGATGCCTAAATCAAAGCCATCTTCTCCACTGTTGACCTCCATCTGACTGGGCAATACTTCGATGATGCGGTTGCCGGATAGCCAGATGTGCGGCACGATAGCACTCCCAGCCAACTTTGCCTGAATCTGGGCAATCCATCCGGCTACCGACAGTCCCACCAGCGGATCGGCGGTGCTGAGCGTTTCTAGCAGCACGCTAGTAAAGGCTTCGGGATAGGTCAGGGGTGAAGCGGCGGCAATCAGGCATTGCCCTGGCTTTTCTAATGATCCTTGCCGGTCCATCTGCAGATCTTCCAGCCATTCCCCCAAGTCTGATGCGCCCGGACAGTCCAGAATTACGATTTGGTTGGATGTCGATCGCCGTAATATCTGCCGCAGCCAGGATCGGCTAATTCCGGCTCCATCCCGCAGCAACAGCCGAGCTTCCCCCGCTTCGGTTTGCACCATCTGCCCTCGTAAATACAGCAATAGAGCGGCTTCCATCTGCCCATCGCCCCCTTGTAAGCCTGTCTCGATCGCCGTGCGCAATCCCGCCCATCCGGATTTGGGCTGAGGGAAGTAGTGCAACTCAAACCTGCCGGGCGATCGCAATACCTTACTCAGCGAGAGCGTCACCGGGTTGCCACCTAACCCATCCACGACAAAGGCCTGCCGGGGGGGGTGCCGAGGAACCACCGCTGGCTTGATGCCTAAAATCAGTTCTTCCCCGCCTGCCCCAATCCGCTGAGGGGTTTGCAACGGATACTCAGGCTGAACTTGGGTTTCGCCACGTCCCCGCTTCTGTTGGTTAATCAGCCTCAGCTGCTGATTCGTTTTGTCGATGTAGCGCAGGGTTTGGTGATAGACATATTTGTACAACGCATCTACCGTAATGCCGCCCTGTTCATCGGCAGCTTCGCCCCGCAAGCCGCGCATCAGAAAATAGCTGAAAATGCCATGACCTAACTCTGGAAACTCCCAAGACTGCTGCTCTTGAGCGCAAGCCAACAAAGCATAAAAGCCTTCGTTTTGGGCGGCGCGATCCTGCAAGAGTTCTATAAGCGAAGCAGTGGGGCTAGCAAGGGGTAAGGTTTCCAGTTCTCCCTGAGCGGTTTGAAAGGTCATCCCTTCGCTGTGACAGGCATCCAGCCACAGCAGCTGTTGATGGGCTGCACACCGGCTCAGCAATGCCAGCAGCGCCGGAACAGCCAACCCTGTATTGAATAAGTCATCTTTGTGGGTATCGCTCAGGCACAGTACCGCTTGTCGGGTGGCAGCATCCAGAATGCCATGACCTGAAAAGTAAAACAGCACCGTATCCTGGGGCTGTGCAGCTGCTGCAATTTGCCGCAGGCTGGCATAGATAGCGGCCGACCGGGGAGGCTGGGCGGATGGATGGACAGCATCGTGATGCAGCTGCACCTGCGTTTTAGGAAACGCTTGAGTTGCCGCAGCGATCGCTTCCCCTAACCCTTGACAATCCCGGGCCGGATAAGACAGGGTCGGAAACCGCTGATCTTGATAGTGGTTGACTCCCACGAGCAAAACCCACAGCCGAGCTTCTCCCGTTTCCAAGGCATGGCTGGCACGGCTGGTTCTAACGCTAGCTGGAGACATGGCTAAAGCCCAATTCCTTAAGGTAAGTGTTTTGGCAGCGCTAAAGATTCATAGCGGCATCAAAGTCCTGTTATGCAAGTCCTGTTCTGCAAATCTATGACCTCTTCAGCGAGTGCCATATACATTTCATGGTCTTCCCACTGGTTTTGAATCTTGAGGTATTTAGGCGAATAGCCAATTTTCCGAAAGCCGCACTTTTCCAAAACGCGACGAGATGCCCCATTGCGCGGCATGATGTTGGCTTCCAAACGATGCAGGTCTAGCTCTTTAAAAGCATATTCCATCACCTGCTTCAGATATTCCGTAAGAATGCCTCGGTTTTGGTAATGTTCATCGATGGAATAGCCTAAACGTCCGTTTTGAAAAGGCTGCCGTTCAACGGCAGAAAGCGTAATGATGCCAATTAACACTGGCGTTGGGTGGGTAAAAATACCAAACCGATATTCTTCATGACGGGCATGGCGATGCAAATAGGACTGCAGACGCTGCTGTTGCACGTGAGCCGTGGTGAAGCCTGCTGGCATCAAGGGCGACCATGGCCGATGAAACAATTCGTTTTTTCGATAATATTCGGCCAACTGCTGAGCATCAGCCAGCTGAAGCAGGCGCAAAGAAAACATAGGCTGATCGATCATCCTTTACCTGGGTTATCACCTGGGTCATTACCTGGGTCGCCCCAATGTTGTCATGTACAGCACGGCCTCATCGGTGGGAATTCCCAAGACTTCATTGACCTCATCATCAAAGAATCCAGCAATGCCGCTTACCCCCAGACCTAAGCGAATGGCTGCCAGATTCAGCTTCTGCCCCAGGTGCCCTGCATCCATGTGGAGATGCCGGTAA
>DATNOY010000268.1:0-2528 GCA_036703495.1 Coleofasciculaceae cyanobacterium | reverse complement strand
TTAGTAGAAACCGCCCGGACGATTGCCCCTAATCTAACGATTCTGGACGGCATTGTGGGACATGAAGGCAATGGCCCCAGCAACGGCGAACCCCGTCCTTTAGGAATTTTAGCCGCTTCAGCCAACGTCTTCGCCCTCGATCGCGCCATGGTCGAGATCCTCAAGGCTGACCCGCAGCAGGTACCAACAGTAGCCGCCTCACAGCGACTCGGACTCTGCCCAGAACTAGACGACATCTGCTTTCCTCACCTGACGCCAGCAGATTTTCAAATCAACGACTGGAAACTGCCAGAGCAGCTAATGCCAATTGACTTTGGTGCGCCCCGCGTCATCAAATCCACCTTCAAGCATCTCTATGTCCGGTTCATCAAAGAACCCATGACCGCCTACACAAAATCGTAGCGGCGCATATAAGTTTGCTCTCCTTCCCCAGCCCTCCGGGGTACACCCAAGTTTTCTGATTTACTTGGGCTACCGTACCCACTAGCAGTCCGGCATTTTTGAAGTGTCGAGTTTGAAGTGTCCAGTACCCAATCCCTAAAAAACCAAACTTAAAATTTTTTGTGAGGTTTTCCACCCCACAAAAAATTCTTGACAGAACACTAGCACAGGATGGCAGGCATCCAGCGACCGTAGTATGAGCGTCAGTATAAGCGTCTCGCTGACGCAGGAAGATGCCCGCACTACTTGATTAGGATGCCCAGCAAACGGTTGCCAGATTTAAGCCGAGGTCTACTAGTAGACCTCGGCTTAAATCCAAAACAGCACCAAAACCACCTGCCCCAACTGATGCGAAGCGACCTTAAATCCTCACCGACCAGCCCTTGCGGAGGGGGTGTGGGGGACGCGCCCGCCCCCTGCTGGGGGTTTGGGGGGAACCCCCAAGGCTGTTCACTCTAAAGGCTAGACATCACAACCCTAGCTGCTGCTAACGTCCGATCGATATCCTCATCCGTATGCGCCAGCGAAGTAAAGCCAGCCTCAAACTGAGAAGGAGCCAGGTAAACCCCCTGTTCCAACATGCCTCGGTGGAAGCGGCCAAACTTCTGAGTGTCCGACTTTTTGGCATCTTCAAAGTTGTGGATTGGCCCTGCCGTAAAGAAAAAGCCAAACATACCGCTAATCTGCCCACCGCAAGCCACATGCCCCGTTTCTTGAGCCACTTGCAACATACCATCCGCCAGCTTTTTAGTGATGCGATCGAGTTGCTCATAAGTGCCAGGGCGCTGCAATAGCTCCAGCGTCTTGATGCCAGCAGTCATCGCCAGCGGATTGCCAGAGAGCGTCCCAGCTTGGTACATCGGCCCAGCCGGAGCCACCATCGACATAATATCTTTGCGACCACCATAGGCTCCCACAGGCAAGCCACCGCCAATAATTTTGCCCAGCGTCGTCAAGTCAGGCGTGATGCCAAATTTTTCTTGAGCACCGCCATAGGCAATGCGGAAGCCAGTCATCACTTCATCAAATACCAGCAGCGCACCATGCTCTTGGGTCAACAGCCGCAACCCCTCCAGGAAGCCAGCATCAGGAGTAATGAACCCAGCATTGCCCACCACTGGCTCTAGAATCACGCCCGCAATTTGATCAGGATGCTCAGCAAACAGGGCTTTGACGGCTTCTAAATCGTTGTAGGGGGCAGTGAGCGTATCTGCCGTAGTGGACTTAGGCACGCCGGGGGAGTCGGGTAAGCCCAACGTCGCAACACCTGAGCCAGCCTTCACCAAAAACATATCGGCATGCCCGTGATAGCAGCCTTCAAACTTGATAATTTTGTCGCGCCCGGTGAAAGCCCGCATCAGCCGCAACACCGCCATACAGGCTTCTGTCCCCGAATTGACAAACCGCACCATTTCAATGCTGGGAACCGCATCGATCACCATTTCGGCCAGCACGTTTTCTAGATAGCAGGGAGCACCAAAGCTAGTGCCATTATCCAGAGCATTTTTCAGAGCTGCCAGCACTTCGGGGTGAGCATGACCGCAGATAGCAGGGCCCCAAGTGCCCACATAGTCAATGTACTGGTTGCCGTCTACATCCCAAATGTAGGCACCTTTGACATGATCAAACACAATCGGCTGTCCGCCCACGGACTTAAACGCCCGCACGGGAGAATTGACACCGCCGGGCATCAGCTTTTGAGCCGCGGCAAAGATCTCTTCTGATTTTGTGGTTTTAAGGGTTGTATTAACCAAATCTCTCTCCTCTAGAATGCTTAACCGACCAAAGGCCACAGCGATCGCTTGTCTTCTCTTGATCTATCCTAATCGCCTCTGTCTTCAGTTTTACGCAGGTTAAGCAAGATGACAGGTGAAAACGCAGAGCTAGATATGGAGGGGTAGCTTTGCCCTGCTTTGCCGAAGTACTTTAGATCAAACTCCTCAAGGATTTTAGGCCCAGTAAGCGATCGCTGCGTAATTTTCCAAATCTCCTGATGTAGCAGGTCTGAAGGCAGATCTGAAGCAGGTATAGGATTAGGCATTCTCCTGCTCAAGCCATTCCTGCTCAAGCCATTCCTGCTCCTTGTG
>DATNOY010000267.1:0-13083 GCA_036703495.1 Coleofasciculaceae cyanobacterium | reverse complement strand
GCGATTCCCAATCTCGAATGGCGCGGGTGGCTTCGTAACCATCCATGACGGGCATCTGGCAATCCATCAGTACCAAGTCGTAGGGAGACTGGGTAATGGCTGCTATGGCTTGCTGACCATCTGAAACCGCATCTGCCAAATATCCTAAAGTTTGTAGCTGCTTCAAGGCTACTTTTTGATTAGTTAAATTGTCTTCTACCAGTAGAACCTTCAGTACATACCGATTGTCTACAGTCGAGAGCGCTTGGATCCCAGTACGCTGCTCTAGGTGAGTCATTATAGCCTCAGAAAAATTGGGTTTGCTAATGAGGTAATCCTTAAAACAGAACTAGATACACCGTTCTTCAAAAACGAGTCCTAGCTATTAACCCGTTATTAAATTGATTGACCTGTATTCAGGAGTTTGAAAAATTGTTTTAAATTTGCTAAGCCAATAGCTTAACTTGTAATGTTTCTACGTTGCAAGATAGCTTTTCTCAGGCTGCTCGAGTCTGGCGGGTGCAGGTAGAACCCTTACCAAGAGGCGGATGACTGGCAGCATGGCACCTGTATTTTTGTATCTCATGAGGAGTAAGAACTGTAATCCTCCTAACAGACACGCTATAGAACAGGGGTTACATCGCGACTCCGACTCAATTTATCCTCCTCAAATTGATTAAGCCTTCCTGATTCAGGTTATTGGTCACCGATTAACCATGAAAAAAGCAAGAATAGACAGCTCATACTGAACCATCCAGGCAAATGTAGAGAAGTGAAGAATAATTCTGGCAAAAATATAATCCCTTGAGTCAATGCGATCGCACTCCCAAGTGCCATCAGTAAGAGAAGAATTCCCACGTCATATCCCCCTGAGGAGCGTGAATTCCAGGAAATGAGGATTGGGGGGCATTGCCCCTACACCCCAGTTCTGAATAGTTGATCTTTGCTCCTTAGCCTTCAAACTCACTGTTAATTTCAATCTCTAGGGTTTCTTCGTCAATCTGGATAAATAGCACATTGGGACGGCAGCAAACTTGACAGTCCTCAACATAGGATTGCTGACCGCCGGCACTGAAATCAATAAAGGTGAGATTCGCTTCACCACAGTAGGCACAAATATATTCAGCCGTGTTTTGCATGATTTCATCTTCGCACGCTTAATCGGTTCAGCTTAACTGAGGCGAGCTGTCTGCATGGATCTCCTCCACTCAGCCTTCAGTGCCACCACTAAGCGCCACCACCCTGAGAAGCTATGCCTAGGATAACTGAACTATGGTCTCCCCAGGGTTCTTACTAACCGTCCCAATTTCATCAGGGTTGATGTAAATGAGCTACAGCTTGGTGCTCAATGAAAATTGGAGCGATATGGAGATTAGCGCCCCGCTATCTCAAATTTCCGGCAATTTTCCCATAAATTCCGGTATAACCTCAGATTATTGCTAATTTCCTGGTCTATAGAGAGCTTGGGAGGGCAGGCTGCAGGGTAAGAGTCGTCTTGACGTAAGGCGCTTTTACGGTTCTCTAATACTAATTACAAGTTGTTAGTTTTAGTTCGGCTCGCTTACCTAGTTCCCGTTTATTTTGCCCGTTAAGCGCATTAAGGCTTGCAGTTCTGTTGAGATTTTCGCGATCGAGCCTGTAGTGAAAGTGATTGAAATCAAACCTCATAACAGCCCCTTGAGCTGGATCAGCCCTGTTGAAACCCTGTTGAAACGCAAGTTTGTACAGTCATCGTGGACGAGGACAGGAGAGAAATACCTCCTGAACCCGTCTGTTGTGGAAGCTGTTTTAGCTTCACCGCAGAAAAAACTGCTCATCGGCCGTGTGGTTCTTGTGGGACTTATCGGCGTTTTCTGTACGCTTGCTTTTTGCTTGCTTGGGGAGGGGTATGCTGCTCTTGCGGCAAAGGCTGTTTTCCAAACTGTTAAACCCGTTTTAGACGCTTATGCTGAGCATAGGAATGGGACTAGAGAAATCTATCAGCAAGGCTTAAGCAGCCTAAAATATCTCACGGCAATTTTAAGCGCTACTGCCGTCGGGTTTGGGCTGGTGACTTGCTATTGGGCCGGAAAATTAACCCAGCTTTGGCGCGATCACCCGGACAGTGGGGCTCGCTATAAAGCCGTGATTGACCAGGCTCCAGAAGGCATATTTTTGGTGGATGCCGATAGCCAGCAAATTTTGGAAATGAATCCAGCCTTCCAAGACTTGCTAGGGTATTCCGTCTCAGATCTGTTCAACCTGACGCTTGAAGATATGGTCGCTACCTCAGAAGCAGGTGCCATCTCAGCAGATCCGGCTCACTTGCCATATATGGGTCTCAGCGATCGCTTAGCTGGAGAGCATCAATATCGCCACCGAGACGGCTGTTTGGTTGATGTAGAGGTCGTCAGTACTTTCCCCATCCTTTATGACGGGCGCATTGCCTACTGGGTGATTGTGCGGGACATAGCCGAGCGTAAACGGGTCGAGGCGGCATTGCGGGAAAGCGAGCAGCGCTTAACCTGGCAAGCTAATCATGACGACTTGACTGGATTAGTCAACCGCCAAGCATTTGAGCGGCATATTCAACAGGCGTTGTCCGATGCTCAGATCTATCAACATCCTTATGTTTTGGGCTATTTAGATCTCGATCAGTTCAAGATTATTAACGATATTGCTGGACATCAGGCCGGCGATGAGCTGCTGCGGCAAATTACCCATATATTGCGATCGCAAATTCGTACTACCGATATTTTGGCCCGCTTGGGAGGGGATGAGTTTGGGCTGTTGCTCTATCATCGGCAATCCTCGGAAGCTGCTCAGATTGCCGATGCCTTGCGCCAGAGTATTCAAGCCTTTCGATTTGCTTGGCAAGATCAAGTGTTTTCGGTCGGCGTCAGCATTGGGCTAGTCCAGATTGATGCCCATAGCCCCTCGTTGAGCCATCTTTGGAGTGCTGCTGCTGCTGCCTGCTCTATAGCCAAAAATAATGGGCGCAACCGGGTACACTGCTATCAAACAACCGATCGCCAGCTGATAGAGCGCCAAAGTGAAATGCAGTGGGCCAATCGCATTACCCGCGCTTTAGAAGAAGATCGGTTTCAGCTTTACTACCAGTCGATTGTTTCAATATCTGCCTCAGCAGATCCGGGAGAATACTACGAGGTGCTGGTTCGCATGCTGGATGAGGAAGGAAATATCATTCTGCCCCAGGTGTTTATGCCCGCCGCCGAACGCTATGACCTGATGCATCGGATCGATCGCTGGGTCATCTCTACGCTCTTCAGCACCCAAAGCAGACACTACCAACAGGTCTGGGAGCATTGCCAAAAAGCATCTGGCAAATATTTATACTCCATCAATCTTTCTGGAGCCAGTATTAATGACGATCGGTTCATTAATTTCCTGTTTGAACAGTTTGCCACCCATCACATCCCGCCCCAGCTGATCTGTTTTGAGATTACTGAAACCGTCGCTATTACCAATCTCAGCAAAGCCATACACTTTATCCAGCTATTTCGCCAATTAGGCTGCCGGTTTGCCCTGGATGATTTTGGCAGTGGTATGTCATCGTTTGGCTACCTGAAAAATCTGCCGGTCAACTATCTCAAAATTGATGGGGCTTTTGTCAAAGATATCTTGAAAGACCCAGTGCATTTGGCTATGGCCGAAGCCATTAATCGAGTGGGGCAAGTGATGGGACTGCAAACGATCGCCGAATTTGTGGAGAGCGATGTCGTTTTGGAACGGTTGCGCAGTATGGGCGTTAACTATGCCCAAGGCGACGGTATTGCCAGACCACGGCCGCTTCAGGCAGAGAAAAGTTTAAGAAGATGACAGATGGCTCAAAGCAGCTCTGACCGCCTGCTGCTGATCGCGACGGGTAAGCCAGCGATGATAGGTGCGCGTATGCACAGCCACCGAGTGCCCCATCATCCGAGCCGATACGGTATCGGGTAGCCCAATGTGAATCGTGCGGACGGCCCAGGCATGGCGTAGGTCATAGGGCGAGAACGGAATTTGGTAGCGGCGAAACTGGATGGTGACTTGCTGCCCAATGCGCTGCAGGGTGGTTTGGCTCAGGTCAAGATTCACCGGAGGAAGGTTGATGTTGCGCAACTGGAAGCGATCGATCCACGCTGGCGGCAAAGCCCATACCTCATGGCTACCCGTTTTGGTAGTGGGCAACACTTCAATCATGGCTTCTGGATCGCCGTCGGCTAGCGCACTGTAGTCACAGAAAAACACCTCATGATTCCTCAACCCATAGGTGGCCATGATGCCATAGACAAACTGCCAGGCTGGATTAGGAATGGTTTCGTAAACTTGGATAATTTGCTGATCGGTCGGTAGGTCGCGGCTTTGGGTTTGGCTAGCGTTGTAGGTGCCCCAGAGGGTTTTCAAATCAACTGGCAATTCTATTTGCAGGAACTCCGCCAGCGCTTTTAGGGCAGTGCAGCAAACTTGGCGACTGCGAGAATTCCCCGCAGTGGAATACACCGTAGCGTAGATTACCTCTGGAAGGCTGAGCTGAGCGGAAGATTGGGCGATCGCCGCCAGCTTTCTTATATAAGGTGCATAGGCTTTCTCCCAGGTCGTTCTGGCAGAAGCGGGTTTACAGGTCTGGCTTAAATGCTGCAACAAGTGCAGTTCAAACGCCTGGAGTTTCTGAGCTAACTCCATTTCGTGGAGCCTACCTCCGCCCGCAACGGGCAAATGCTGTCGCCAGTCAAATCGATGCTCAAGCAGCTGGGCCGCAATAATTTTGGCTTGATCCTCCGCTTTCTTCAGCCCCGCTGGAGTGGCAGGCAAATCCAGGCTGACGCGCTGTTGGTGAGGGCGCAGCCGAGGGCTGCCTGGACGGGGGGGTAAAGTGGCTCTTAGACTCAGTTTTTGCCCCCGGCGCTCAATTTTCATGCCCAGTTGAGCCACCTTTAATCGGTGATTTACTTGAGAAATGCGAGCGTCTATGTCAGTGTTTGGAGAGGAGGAAGAGGGCATAGATGATCAGCAAGCCTTTAGGCTGAAAAATTAAGTTGAGTACAGGCAGGTTGAGTACAGGCATTTAAAAGCCTCTGATAAAAGCCTCTGAGGCTTTAAATGAATAGGGTTGGGTAGAAACAAAGCCAGGCAGAAAAACAGCAAAGCTGCCTAACAGTCAGATAGGATTGTTAAAGTATCAACTTATTTTTTAATCTAAAGCGGCCGTTGCGGCAAAGCTATCCGATCGAGTTATTGCGACTTGTTGCCACTAATGCGATCTGAAATTAGAAAAATTATTGTTAAAATCAGTAACAAAGATTAAGAAAAGGGAACCGAAGTAATTATGGGTCGTGTTGGAGTCTTACTACTCAACTTAGGCGGACCAGACCAACTGGAAGATGTTCGCCCTTTTCTCTTTAACTTATTTTCCGATCCAGAAATTATTCGCCTCCCGTTTGCTTGGCTGCAAAAACCTCTAGCGTGGCTAATCTCTACAAGCCGTGCCAGCAAATCTCAGAATAACTATAAGCTGATTGGCGGCGGCTCGCCCCTACGGCGCATTACCGAAGAGCAAGCTCAAGCCTTGCAAGAGTCCCTGAAGCAAAAGGGACACGAAGCCCAGGTGTATGTGGGTATGCGCTACTGGCATCCGTTTACCGAGGAAGCGATCGCCCGCATCAAGCGGGACAGCATTGACCAACTGGTGATTTTGCCCCTCTATCCTCAGTTTTCCATTAGCACCAGCGGCTCCAGCTTTCGGCTATTGGAAAAAATTTGGCAAGAAGAACCCGCGCTGAACCGGATTGACTACACGGTGATTTCTTCCTGGTTCGATCGCCCTGGCTATTTGCAAGCCATGGCGGATCTGATTAGACAGCAGCTGGATCTGATGCCTAATCCTGATGAAGCCCATATCTTCTTTAGTGCTCATGGCGTACCTGTAAGCTATGTGGAAGAGGCAGGCGATCCGTACCAGAAAGAGATTGAGGAATGCACAGCGCTGATTATGAAGACGCTGAATCGCCCGAATGCTCATACATTGGCGTACCAGAGCCGGGTCGGCCCAGTCGAGTGGTTGCAACCCTACACCGAAGAGGCGATCAAACAACTTGCGGCTGAGGGAGTCAACAATCTGCTGGTAGTGCCCATCAGCTTTGTTTCCGAGCACATTGAAACGCTGCAAGAGATTGACATTGAGTATCGCGAGATTGCCGAAGAAGCCGGAATTCACCACTTCAATCGGGTTCCCGCTTTGAATACGCATCCCATTTTTATCAACGATTTGGCAGAGCTGGTGATTGATGCCGTTAATGCTCCTAGCGTGAAGCTATCGGAAGCAACGCAGATGAAGAAGATGATTAAGATGTATCCCCAGGAAAATTGGGAATGGGGCTTAACCACCTCTGCCGAAGTTTGGAATGGGCGTATTGCCATGCTGGGGATTCTGGCCCTCTTGGCAGAGTTGATCACCGGGCACGGCCCGCTGCACTTCGTGGGGTTGCTCTAGGTTGAGATTGCTCCAGAGGGGAGATGCTCCGGACGGTGCCTGCTCTCTGTTAATGCCAGCTAATGCCAGCGTTCTACCGTAACGAAAACCTAAGAAAATCAATAGGCTGCAGCAGATTGGTTCGGCAAAGGCTAAAGTTGGTCTAGGCAAATCGTTTACAGTAAAAACAGCGCTTTATGAATGCCTACGAACTTGATTTAGAACCCACCACTGACCCGGGCACAGAGGGTGCAGTTACACTCAACTACGAAGAGATCATTGAAACAGTGATCGCCAGTTTGCAGGAAGATCAGAGCGCTATGGTCAGCCATGGCGAGGGTGGATTTATCTGGAAGTTTAAGTATGGCAGCGTTGAAGTGTTTGTCCAGCTGCTGGGCTTAACGGATGAAGATGAATTGGCAGTTTGGGCAACAGTGATGCAGCTGCCCGTCAGAGATGAAGCGGGTTTAATGCGGAAGCTGCTAGAGATGAACTGGACTAATACCTTGGAAGCCCGGTTTGCGGTGATCGACAATCAGGTTGTCGTCTGTGCCAAGCGCACTTTGGCAGGGCTTTCTCCGGCAGAAGTGTCGAGGAATATCACAATCGTGGCAACGATTGCTGACGATAACGATGAAGCGCTGCAAGCTCAGTTCGGTTGAACGGTAGCATCCTCCCTTGCTTTAAAACCAATGACTGATGCCAATTGCCTCTCTTCAGATCTCCTGTCCGGGGAGGGTAAGGTTTGGCGATTCATTCCACCGATTCGGGCTGCGGGCCGAATGCAGATGGCGATCGATCGATGGTTGTTGGATCAGCACCAGCAAGGGTTGCAGCCGCCGACGCTGCGATTCTATACCTGGTCGCCTGTGGCGATTTCTTTGGGCTATCATCAGCGGCGGTATCCCGAGTTTTGGCAGCACCTCATCTGGCAAAATCAGCCGATTGAGCTGGTGCAGCGTCCCAGCGGCGGACGGGCAGTCCTGCATCAAGGGGATTTGACCTATGCCATTGTCACATCGGCTCAGGTTACACCCGGCATTGCTGGAAACCGTATGCAGTCCTACCAGTACCTTTGCGAATTTTTGATTCAGGGCTGGCGATCGCTTGGGGTAGAGCTGCACTATGGTGAGGCAGGACGGGGCTACATTCATCATCCCAATTGCTTTGGAACGGCAACCGCCGCAGATTTGGTGATGCCGAACGGCGCTAAATTAATTGGCAGCGCCCAACTGCGTCGTGGAACTGCCCTGTTGCAGCATGGCTCTATGCGCCTGAGTCCTGACGCAGAATTGTTTCAACAAGTCTTTGGGGAAGAAAGAGAAGCGATCGCCCCCCTACGGACTGGCGCAACAGAAGCCCTGATTCAAGAGGTTAGTCTGGCTCTAGCTGCTGCAGCCGCATCCTGGTTTGGCATTCAGCTCATGCTCTGTCCTTTATCTCCTGAAGAATGGCAGGCAATTCAGCAGCTTGAGTAGGGAATGGCAAACCACACTGAGGAGTGTGGTAGAGCTAGCCCCTCCTCACTCCTCACTCTATTCTCCTCACGCCACACCCCTGACCTAACCCAACTGCGTAAACATTTTGTCTGTAATTTGGCTAGCATTCACGCCGGTGAGGGTAGCCAGTACCGTATTGCCCAGGCTAATCAGGGTATTGCTGCCCTGCTGAGAAATATTGAGGTCGTTCAAGTTAATGCCACCCAGCACAGCCAGCTTGTCATCACTTGTGCTGAAGTCGCGAATCAAGCTCTTGCCTTTGGGTTGCAGAATAAACAGGTCATCCCCTTTACCCCCAGTCAGCTTGTTGTTGCCTTCGCCGCCTGCCAGCACATCATTGCCTTTGCCGCCATTCAAGGTGTCATTACCAGTCATGCCTGCAATGATGTCGTTCCCGGATAGACCGTCTGCCTTATCATTGCCGACCCCGCAGTTGATCAGATCATCGTTTTTGAACCCCAGGATGCGATCGCTGCCCTTAAGACCCAAGAGCAAGTCATCGCCTTTGATGCCCTTTAAAGCGTTGCCCAACGCATCTCCAGCGATAATGTTTTTAACGGATAACCCTTTCAAAATATCAACATCGCCTAGCGCATTCAGCACGGTGCCAAAGCCATCTAGCAAATCAACATCTTTAGGGTCAACATTTTTGGGGTCAACTGACTTGTTAGAGCCGGTCAAGCCGCTAACTTTGCCTAAGCCACTGACGAGATCATCTGCTGATACCTTATTGAACAGGTAGTAGTAGTTATCATCTAGACCACCAAAGAGATTGCCTAGCTTTAAGTTGCCGAACAGCCCGCTCAGATCATCGATCAAACTGCTGAGGTTCAAGCCATCGGAAAGCCCAAGATTGCCTAACGCATTAAAAATGCTGCTGAGATCCGTGGAGCCAAATAGATTGTCAATACCGAGATTACTAAATAGATTCCCGAGATCAATAGTATCGAAAATGTTATTGCTACCCAGAAGGGTATCGAAAATATTTCCTAAGTCGAGGTTGCCAAAGATATTGCTGTTACCGAGCAGATCATCAAGAATGCTACCGACATCAATCCCGTTAAAGAGACTGCCTAAGTCCAGATTGAAGGAGTTGGTGGTTAATGAACTCGTCATATTGAAATGCCTCAATTTCTTCCGTGATTCGAGGGGTAGAATGCCTCAACCAACAGACTGTGCCGTAGCGGAGTCTTCTATGGGTTACTCACGACAAGACGGCAGGTTTCAAAAATACGTTCCCAGATCTTTTGCGTTTTTTGATCTGCTCTAGCCGTGATTGAAGATCTGTAAGCAGATCCTTGGTAAACGCGCATTATTGTGCATTTCTATCCAGGATTTATAGTGAGCACAGGATCTTTACAACCTGATGAGGATGAAGATATAGGAGGAGATCCAATCTTTTTCTTTTCTTTCCTCAGATAGTTCTAAATTGGATCGGATAATTGCTAAAGGTTTAGCCGGACTTTTTATTTAGGCATCTATGAGCCAACTTTCTTCTGAAACTCCCCCTATTGAAAAAGACTCTGTTCTTCAATCTGCTCAAATTCGCCCCGCTCCGTCCCTGTTTGATCGGCTCTATGCTTTCTGGAAATTCTCTCGCCCCCATACGGTGATTGGAACTAGCTTAAGTGTGCTAGCGCTGGGTGTGATTGCCTGGAGGCAAATCCCGGCTGCGGCGGTTTTGCTGCCGGCTTGGATTGCCTGCCTCTGCGGTAATGTCTATATTGTCGGGCTGAACCAATTGGAAGATGTTGAGATCGATCGCATCAACAAACCCCATTTACCCCTCGCTTCGGGAGAATTCTCCAAGCGGCAAGGGCAGCTGATTGTGCTGATCACGGGTATTTTGGCGCTGGGGGTGTCAGCTTGGCAGGGCGTTTTTTTGATGGCAACGGTGTGGGTCAGCCTGCTGATTGGTACGGCCTACTCGCTGCCGCCGATTCGCTTAAAGCGGTTTCCGGTCTGGGCATCTTTTTGTATTTTCTCAGTCCGTGGGGCGATCGTAAACTTGGGCTTGTTTCTGCACTTCAACCAAAAGTTGGGTCACGCTCCGCAAATCCCAGCCGGGGTCTGGGCGCTAACCGCCTTTGTTTTGGTGTTTACCTTTGCGATCGCTATCTTCAAAGACATTCCCGATTTGGAGGGCGATCGCCGCTACCAGATCAGCACCTTTACCGTCCGTCTGGGGCAGCGAGCGGTGTTCAATCTGGCCCGCTGGGTGCTAACTGCCTGCTACGGAAGCATGATTGTTGCCGGATGGTTTATTTCAGGGGTCAACGCCACGTTTTTGATCAGCTCTCATCTAGTGGCTTTGGTGGCGCTGTGGGTATTCAGCCTGAGGGTGAATTTGCAAGATCAGCGATCGATCGCTCAGTTCTATCAGTTCATCTGGAAGCTGTTTTACTTAGAATATGTCCTGTTTCCGATCGCCTGTTGGTTAGGGTAGGCAAGGTAGCGCTTTGCGCTGGACTAAAACCAGGATATTTTTTGAAGGTCTTGCTTTCAAAAAATATCCCGGACTACCTGCAATTGAGAACAGCTATTAGTCTTATTTGATTTATGCAATGGTTTGTGAAGGGCGCAGCCTGCCCCGCCCTTCACAAACCATTGAGGATTGCTAGGAACGTCAATTTAATCAAACCCACACCTTAATTTTTGAAAGCAAGACGTTGCCGCGCTTTCAAAAATTAAAAGTTCGGTTTTTAATTAATTCGTCATCTCTACATAGATGGAGTCAGTACTGAGTCATTGTCGTATGGTAAAGCGATCGGGCAAAGTTTACCTAGTTGGATCAGGAGTAGGTAGCGTGGACTATCTGACGGTGCGGGGGCATCGGCTCCTGACCGCAGCTGAGGTGGTGATTTATGATGCCTTGGTGGATGAGGCGCTGTTGCAGCTGGTTCCGGCAGATTGTCTCCAGCTAGATGTGGGTAAACGAGGGGGCAAGCCTAGTGCGCCTCAGGCTGAGATCAATCGCCTGCTTGTAGAACACTGTCAGCAAGGTCGGCAAGTTGTACGGCTCAAAAGCGGCGATCCGTTTGTGTTTGGGCGCTGCACGGCTGAAATTCAAGCTTTAATTGAGGCAGAATGCCCGTTTGAGGTGGTGCCCGGTATTTCTTCGGCTTTGGCAGCTCCCCTGCTGGCCAATATTCCCCTGACTGATCCGGTCTTGAGCCGCTGTTTTGCCGTACTCAGCGCCCATGAGCCGGAAGCCCTGGATTGGCAAAGCCTCGCTCGGCTGGAAACGCTGGTAATTTTGATGGGAGCAAAGTCCCTGCCGGAAATAGTAGAACAGCTGTTGCACCACGGGCGATTGCCCCATACGCCGATCGCCATTATTCGCTGGGCCGGACATCCCGAACAGCAAATCTGGATGAGCACCCTAGAGACGGTGGTACAGCAAACCAGCCGTCAAGCGTTGTCGCCTTGCATCTTGGTGATTGGCGAAGTGGTGCATCTTCGCCCGTTTCTACAATCGCCCCTTTCCCTAGACAATAGATCAGAGTAGGCAACAGATTGTGGTGCAACCTGTAGTGCAACCTGTAGTGCAACCTGTAGTCTGCTGTCTTCATCTGAATGTTTGCTTGCTGCTATGACCGACTCCCTTCCCCTGACTGGTAAAACGATCCTGATCACACGCGCTGCCGGGCAATCGAGCCAATTTGCCCAACTCCTGCAGCAGCAGGGTGCAGCGGTGATGGAAATGCCCACTTTAGAGATCTACCCGCCCTCCAGCTGGGAGGCTGTCGATCAGGCGATCGCTCAGCTGCAGAGCTTCGACTGGCTGATCCTGACTTCGATGAATGGCGTTGAGTACTTCTGCGATCGGTTGGCGACTTTAGGACAAGATCTGGCTGCTTTGAAAGGGGTCAAAATTGCGGTTGTCGGTCAGAAAACGGCAGCGGGTTTGCGGCAGCGCGGCATTCAACCCGATTTCATTCCACCCAATTTTGTGGCAGATGCTTTAGTAGATAGCTTCCCCGATCGCGCCCAGTTGCCCGGTATGAAGATCTTGTTTCCCCGCGTAGAGACCGGCGGGCGAGATGTTTTAGTCAAAGAACTGACGGCTCAGGGGGCCGCAGTGGTGGAAGTAGCGGCTTACCAGTCAGGCTGTGCTCAAGTGATGGCACCAGCGGTGGCTGCAGCGTTAACTCAAGGCCGGGTCGATGTCCTAACGTTTGCCAGCTCTAAGACGGTAAGATGTTTTGGTCAATTGCTGGCAGCAATCGGTGGCAGCGAAATGCTAAGGCAAACCCTCTGCATTGCTTCAATTGGGCCACAAACCTCTGCAGATTGCCGGGCATTATTTGGACGAGTCGATGTTGAGGCTAAAGAATACACGCTGGAAGGGTTGACGGCAGCGATCGTAGAATGGGCCAGTCTTCTTGGGTAAAGCAGCAGGGTGAATCACAGTTCTCGGCGCATTATTGGAATCACGGGTGGTGTGGGGATGGGAAAAAGTACGGTTTCCCATTACCTGGCAGACACCTATCATTTGCCAGTGTTGGATGCTGATCTTTATGCCCGCGAAGCCGTTGAGCCCGGATCGCCAGTGCTGCTCAACATCGCAGAACGCTATGGGACGGGGCTGCTGCTGCCGGATGGTAGTCTCGATCGCCGTCGTTTAGGAGAGATTATTTTTAACGATCCAGGAGAGCGCAACTGGCTGGAGCAGCAAATTCATCCCTATGTGCGCGATCGCCTGCTGGATGATTTGCACCTGAGCGATCAGCCGACCGTTGTCGTGGTAATTCCGCTGCTGTTTGAAGCTCAGATGGCGGAACTGGTGACAGAAATTTGGGTAGTGCGTTCCAGTCTGGAACAGCAACAGCAGCGAATCAGGGAACGCGATCGCCTCAGTCCAGAACAAATTCAAGCCCGGATTAACAGTCAGATGGCGATCGCGCAAAAGGTGTCCCAAGCGGATGTTGTGTTAGAGAATTCCACCACGCTGGAAGCGCTGTATCAGCAGGTTGATGCTGCGATCGGAGGAAGATAACGGCAGGGTGCGATCGCCCTCAGTCTGTCCCATCCAAGTCTGGGGAGGTTGTCGCCTCAGGAAGGTAACCTCAGGAAGGTAAGACGATGGCAACTACAACGCCATGAGCAACATCAACTGGTTTGGAAGCAATGTCTGGCGTGGAATGGGTTGAG
>DATNOY010000266.1:0-4993 GCA_036703495.1 Coleofasciculaceae cyanobacterium | reverse complement strand
CTGCGCTATAAGCAGATCGAAGAGGTCTATACCGTCGTTAGCGGTAAAGATTTGGAACAAGATATCAACAATGAGGATATGCCCTCAGCGCTGGTGTCAGCCCTATCCGATGCTTCGAATGGTGGTAAGAAACCCGATGTCGGTCAAACTGTGCAGCTCAAAGGCGGCTCTAACGGTCTAACTAATCCAACTTATAAAGATGGGTTGGATCTACTGCTGAATGAGAATGTTCAGATTGTTCTGGCGGCGGGGCAGGATGAAAGCTTTGGCGATGAGCTAGATGCTCACTGCCAGCAAGCTTCTACAGACACGATTAAACGCGATCGCATTGCCGTAGTCGGCAGTAAATCTGCCAATTTGGATGACATTACCAAGCATAAATTGGCTAGCGATCGGGTAATTCTGGTTGCTCCCGGCATCAAATTTACAGACGCGACCACTACTAAAGAGGTGACGCTACCCGGCAGCTACGCAGCAGCGGCTATTGCCGGACTGCTGGCGGGCTTCTCCCCTCAAATCAGCTTGACGAACAAAACCTTGCAAGTGGGTGGATTGCAGAAGAGCTACACGGCAGCTGAGTTGACGCAGCTCGTGCAAAGCCGAGTGCTGGCCCTAGAAGAGCGTCAAGGCATTCGCGTGGTCAAAGGCATTACCACCTCCACCAACACCGCCTGGACTCAAATCACCACGCGCCGCATTGTGGACTATGCCAAATATGGGGTGCGATCGGCATCCCTTCCTTACATTGGCTTGCTCAACAACGATCGGGTGCGGGGAGCGCTGAAATCGACAATCGACAGCTTCTTGCAAGGCATGATGTCTGATGAAATGTTGGTCAACTACAAGCTGGATGTGTCTGCGACTCGGGCTCAGGAACGCCAGGGAATTGTGCAAGTCACCATTACGCTGCAACCCGTCTTCAGCATCGACTACATCAAGGTCACGATGTTCCTGGAATAGTTTCGCCCGTTCCTCATTTCGCATGTTCCTCATATAGGAGATTAGTTAAGCAATGGCTAACACAAGTGTATTTACAGGGGCACATGGAACGCTGACCCTGGCACTCTTGACAGACAAAGAAGGGAAAGATGCCGAGTCGATCATTAATCGCTATTCGGTTCTAACCGTGGGGCGCGTGACGGGCGTGCAGGTATCCGTCCAGACTGATCTGGAGGAATTCCATGAAATTGGTTTTCGCTCGGCCACCTCGCTGCATCCTGGGAATAACCATGTCAGCGGCACGATTGAACGGGCCTACATCAACGGGGCTTTGGTGGGCTTGCTGCTAGGACGCAATGGCTTCCTGACCCCCGATGTGAATGCAACGGCTAGCGGGACTCGCTATGTGCAGCCTGCCTTCAATATGAAAGTGAGCCTGAAAGATCCAGGCGTAGTCGGTGCGGATAATGTGGTGGTGCAATCCAATCTCAACATCAAAGGGGTGAAGTTCCAGAACTGGAGCTATAGCCTGCCGGAAAACGATTTTGTGGTGGAGCGGATTAGCTTCAAGGCCCTTTCCGTAGAAATTGAAGACATTGAAGGTTCAGCCACAGTTGGCCCTGTCTTTGTCGATTAAGCGAGTAGATTCAACGCCTAAGGGGTTGATTGTTGGCAATACCTGCCAACAATCAACGACCTTTCCAAGTTTGGGCGTTCAGGGTATTGGGTAGAGCAGTTGAGGGAAATTAGTCATGCCGTTATCGTCTGAAGAACTGCTGGCAGGCAGTACGCTGACTCACGAAGTTGCACTGCCGCTGGATTTGTTTCCGCAGGGTGGCGTGGGCGACAGTCGTATTGTGTTGCGTCCGCTCACAGTCCGCGATTTACAGGTGATCGGTAAAGCCGGACGAGAGGATGAAAGCTTGTCAGCAGCGCTGATGATCCAGCAAGCGTTGATTGAACCGGCGCTGAAGCTGGATCAGGTATCGCAACTGTCGGCCGGATTAGCCCGGTTTCTGGTGGATCAAATCAATGCCATTAGCGGTATCAGTACGCCTCAGAACGTGCTGCAAGAGTTAGTGCAAGCGCCGATGGCCCGGGCTTGCTTTGTTCTAGCCAAAGAGTTTGGTTGGACGCCAGAACAGGTGAGCGGCATGACGATCGGTCAAATCCTGCTGTATCTGGAAATGATTCGGGAGGGGGAACCCGGATGAAGAAGTCGCCGCTCTCAACGGCCTCAACTCGGCAAGCGCTGATGGCAGGGCGATCGCCCCAATCCTGGCAACGCCATCTGCTGCGGGAAATTGCCTGGCTCGGTGACTTGCCCTTAGCCTATGCCTGGGTTCGACCGCTGGAACATCCCGTCTCTTGCCAGCTCAACCGTCAGCCTCTACTCGGTCATGGTTTAGCGGCTTTAACGCAAAGTCCTGTAGAGGAGGGCAGATCCAACCCACCTTCAGGGCGATCGCCCCAGGTGCGTCCATCCAGCCAACCGTCGGGCGATGGCATGACGCCGGTCACTCGATTTGCCAACCCGACTCAGGGTGCATCCCGCATCGCGGCGGTTAAGGTTCCGGTAAAACTGCAGGCTGGCGATCGCTCCTTCCCTGAGGGGTCACCGTTCCAGCTCGCCCCCCAGGCAGCGTCCACACTCTTATCTCATCTGGCTGGAGCAGCTATTCCTAGCCCATCCTGGCATCAACCCTCCGCACCCATTCACCTACCGTCTGCGCCTGCCAAGCCCTTACCGCCAGTAGAAACGGATCAAACCTGGCAACGACAGCTAACCCAACGGGTGCAGCAATCTTTACATCTGCCCTGGCAGGCGGCTGAACAGATTATCCCCGTGCCACCGGCTACTCCAACAATTTTGGCAGCCCCTGCTGATCCAGCCCCCCCATCTGCTGATCCTTGGGCAGCACCATTGGCGGGGCGTACCGTCCCCTTATCCTGGTTGACTGAGTTGACTGATTTACGGCAGGTGCAGCCACAGGGGCCACCCGTAACCGGCAGCAGTCCCGCCAAGTCGGCATCCCAGCCGCAACCCGATCGCTACCCTACGCGATCGCCCTCGACATCTGCCTGGATTGCGCCTGGGGCAACCAGAGGGCGATCGCACCCCCCTGGGGAGGACAGATTCATGCCGCAGCCTGGATTCACGGATTCATCGATGCCTGCTGCCCCCTGGGACAGCGCTGCTCCAGCATCTGCTACCAATGCTCCATGGCCCTTAGTTTCGGGGGGCATTTCATCGGCTCACGGGGATGAACAGCCCCAGCCTTATGTCCATCCAGCCGAGGCGATCGAGCCACCCACCCGACAGCCGCTTTTACCCGAGTTGCTGCCACCGCAGGGCGGCTCCATCAGTTCCACTACTGCTCCCACCATCCGGCAAGCCATCCACCAGGAAGACCGAGGAGAAGACGAACTGAACTGGCTGTCCGTCAGTCTTAAGCGCATTCTGGATGAAGAGGCGCGTCGTCATGGCATCGATGTTTAGCACCTTAGTTCCCCGTTTATCAGGAGTCCATCATGCGACCACTGCTCGATGATCTTGAACTCCCCCAAGTCCAGGAAATATCCACCTACGACCGGCGGATATTGTCTGAACACAAGCCACCCGGCATGGACGGCAGTCTGCTGCAAAACCTGGGGCGACGCCCGACTCGCCTGGTGCTGTGGGGGGTAGTAACGGGAGCAGAGGCTGCTGGTTTTATTCAAAAGTTGGAGGAGAAATTTCAGGCGGGTCAGCCTGTTCCATTCACGGCCGATATCATCACCAATGCTGATATTGAGCAAATGGCGATCGATGATCTGCGCATTCAGGAACTCGCCGGTAAACCCGATCGCTATGCCTACATCCTGACGCTGCGAGAGTATATGGAACCCGTTGAGCCAGCGGATCTCTCAGGGCTTGATACCAGCATTTTGGACGAGGCTCAGGGTCTAATAGATGATCTGATTCAGGGACTGGATATTGGGCAGGCATTTGTAGCTGGATTAGAACGGTTTATTACACCCTTGGGTGATCTACTGACACGCCTGCAATCCGTGTCTCGATGAAGACAAAATTACCTGTCTTGTATTTTTAATTTCGCGCCTATTCACTTTTTCCCATTTTTTCAGGAGAACAGTATCATGCCCGCTGGAAATCTTTATCAAGAACTCAAAGATGTTTTGCAAGACTTTAAGAGTTTCCTCGATACCAACGTCCCGACGATTAAACCGGCAATTCAAGCCTTGAGTTCCTTGATTCCTCAAGTGACTGAGCTGATCGACAAGCTGACTGATTTGATGGGCAAACTCAAAACCGAAATTCAAAACCTCAATGTCAACGGTATTCCGGGATTGGCAGAAGCCTCAACCTTCACCCAAAAAATTACCGCCTTCCTGGGAACTGCTAAAACGCTGCTACCCAATGAAGCCGATGCGATCGATGAAGTGTTATCCGTGGCCAATGTCGTCACAGGTCTACCCTCTCTCGACCAGCTCAAAGGCGAAATTTTGGGGTTAATTGATGCGATCGTCGCTCATCTCAATTCGTTGAAGTCTTAGAAGCAGATTCTCCTAGGGGTGCGGCCCTCCAGGTTTAGCACCCTAGGTTTAGCGTCACAGGTTCAGCGTGACAACGGAGTAACGGAATGCCAGTCAGACCCATGATCGGCGGTGTCGATCTACAGCAGGTTCAAAAAATTGAAGTCGATGGCGATCAGGTACTGGTGCAATATCCTGTGCCTGCTCTGGAAGGCGACTTCTTTCAGCGTCCCGGACGCCGAGCCACCAAAGTTTCCCTGACGGGGGTGCTGACTGGTGCCGCAGTGGAGGATGGACTGAATGTGCTGCGCGAAAAATTCCGGGCCGCTGAACCTGTTTCGTTTGTTGCCGACATTGCTACCGCTATCAAAGTCGATCAGGTGCTGATTGAAGAACTGGGTGTGCGGGAACTGGCGGGCAAGCCAGATCGGTTTGAATATGCGCTGACGCTGCGGGAGTTTATTCCGCCGCCGGCTCCAACCCATGAAGAGCCGCCCCCCCCCCCCCCCCCCCCCCCCCC
>DATNOY010000265.1:0-2210 GCA_036703495.1 Coleofasciculaceae cyanobacterium | reverse complement strand
GTTAAGGTTTGAGCCTGTTGCCATTGACCCGTCAATTCATAAAGTTCGCCCAACTGCCCAAGGGCATAAGATTCAGCGGCTGTATCTTGGAGGTTGCGAGAGTGTTCAATGGCGCTCAGCAACAGTTGCGCAACTGATTGAGTGACGGTCGCAGGGTTGGGCTCACTTAAACCAGCGGCTTTAGCCATAGTGAGCTTGATCACACTCTTGGCAAAATTGAGCTGAGCGTAAATAGCAGCTCGCCCCAGCGGTAGGGTTGCCAGTTCCGGTTGGAGCAGGGGAACCAGTTGTGCTGCTGCTGTGGGCTGAGTTTCTACAAAAAGGCTAAGGAGATTCAGCTGGGCCTGCAGTTTTGCCAACGGCAGGTCTGCTGTACTTGCCGCCTGTTGATAAAACCGAATGGCTGCTTCAGTATGCTGCTGAGCTGCATCTGTTTTACCAATGGCGATCGCCCGACTGGCTAAAGCCCGTTCTGTATTGCCTAAATCTAACAAAGTGGCGCTTCTGGCGGTTGATAAGTTAGCCGCTTCAGCAATTGCCAAACTTTCCTGCAACACGTTCAAAGATTCGTTCAGCTGCCCGATGCGCTGTAAGGCATGGCCTAAACTGCGTAAGCCTGTAGCTTGCAGGTTTGGGTCAGATTGCTGCTTCAGCAGGGGATCAATTGTTTCTAATACTGCCTCTGCCTGAACGCTAAAGCCTAATGCCTGCAGCGCTTTCGCCTGATTTATTAAACTGATCGCTACACCAGTGCGATCGCCCATCTGCTCGTAAAGCACCGTTGCTTTTTGCCAAGTTGCCAGGGCATCCGACAATTCTCCCTGAAACCATTGCAGACGACCCTGAGTGTTGAATGCTTTGGCCAAAATTTCGGTGCGCTGTGGGGTAGGATCTGCCTGCTGGAGCAAATTGAGGCTGGTAGCGATCGCTGCTGCTGCTGCTTGCCATTGTCCCAGCTGTTGGTAGGCTAACGAGAGGTTACTCCAGACAAACGCCTGGTTCAGGGTGTCTCCTTGCTGCTCAAACGTAGTCAGAGCCTGCTGCCATAGCGGGATTGCGGCGGAAAATTGTTCGGACTGATAAAAATCTGTGCCCTGTTGCAGAAGACTAGCAGGGGGAGAAGCAGAGGCAGTCAGAGGCATTGCCCCAGTCGCCGACTCACTGGGTTCAGCCGAAAGCACAGACAAACTGAGGACAATCAGCAACCCCAATAAAGCCAAGAATACTCCGATTAAAATCTGCCGCCCTTGCCTAAACATCATTCTGCGCATTCCGCTTTTCCGCATCTTCGAACGCTGCTCAACGTAGAGCCAGATTTCATCAGAATAGGCTGTTGCACCCTTGCGTCAGCAAGGCAGAAGTATTTTGTGACATATATGACCTAGCCTTGGGCTGCTGCGATCGCCAGGGTAGAGTCAAGTATCGGCAGTCCGGCGGGGTACGCCTCAACCCATCTCTGTTTTATGGGTTTCCTTGGTTGAGTACTGGTGTAGCACCCTATAACAAAGCCCAAATACCAGCACTGAAACTACACCAAAGATCAAAGAACCCTGTCCTTGATGCCAGTAAATAAAGGCAGCTTGATTTTGGGATGCTACCAGAACCGCCATCACAGCCACCCGGACTCCGTTGACCCCAAAGCCAATCAACATCGCCAGAATAGGAACAAAAACCTGTTTAATCCGGGCAATCGGAAACAGCATGAGAGCAATGACGGAGATT
Organism: Coleofasciculaceae cyanobacterium; assembly: GCA_036703495.1. Classification (GTDB taxonomy): domain Bacteria; phylum Cyanobacteriota; class Cyanobacteriia; order Elainellales; family Elainellaceae; genus Drouetiella. The sequence continues at coordinate 488 of DATNOY010000265.1, read as the reverse complement.
CCTAATAAATAAGTCATACTCTCTACGCCTGAGCAACCCGCATAGACTTTAACTGCACCCGTGGGTAAAGAGATATAGACATCCTGTACCGAGGCATCAAATCCAGCCAATCTGAGAAGACCTGTAGAGAACTGGGCTGTAATGGGGGAAAGATCAGGGAGGAAGGAGAACAAGACGCTGGGAACACCCAGAAAAAATAGCAGGGTGATTGCTTGCCCATATTGCTTGAGTCCCTGCCACCCAGACGCCAACAAGCCAACCGCCACAGCCGAGACCCAGGGCAACAGACGCAATGTCGGATGTAACTGAGGGCTGGTTAAGGCTGGATCATGGAGTAATTCAAAGCTTTGCCAAAGTGCGATCGCTACCAATAGCGCCCCTAGGATTTGAGAAAACCGGCTGCGCTGTAACCAAAAACTATGGCGTTTTTCCCATAGCAAAACCCCTGCAGTGAGATAAAACAGAAGACTCATCCCTAAATGAGCTAC
>DATNOY010000264.1:0-9225 GCA_036703495.1 Coleofasciculaceae cyanobacterium | reverse complement strand
GGAACTTGGCCTATATTGCTGCGGGCGTTTACGTTGCGCTGATTGCTGCCTATATTGCGTTCCCCAAGCGGGTCAATATTGAGGTGAGTGGAGCCACTTCTGGGTTGCTCACTATCCTTGCCTATTTCCTAAATCCCCCGGGCACTCAGCGGAAGAAGGAACCGGAACAGCAGGCGATCGCTGAACGAGGGGGATTAGTACAACAGGTGGTAGAGAGCGATCGGAGTGATGGTACCTAAAACAAAACCCACCGGAGGGTGGGCTTGTTGGCGATCGCTGCATATTTTCGCTACTGTTGCCACTCTAAGCTGAAGTCGAAAGCTTGATAGCAGCCGTCTTCCTCATACTCATACTCTTCTGCCTCCTTGATGCGAGATTCAGGGATGTCCCGCCATCCGGTTGTTGTACCTATTCCATCGTTGAACCAGACACGCCTAAATCCTGTTTTAGGCTCTGAGTTTCTACTGGCTATGAAATAAGCCGCTGTAATACGACCAAATTTGCAGTGCCATTCATCGGAGTATTTCTGAATGGCTCTTAGGTTTTCGTCAAGTACGCACTCGTAGGGGGAGTTTATACCGACATCTAAGATGATTGTCTCCCCTGGTTGCAGCGCTTCAAAGATGCTGCCTTCTGATTGGTCGTAGGCATTAAACTCAGCCAACGTTGCCAAGCGATCGCCCTCATGGAATCTGAGGGTCTGAGCGTCACCTTCTACAAAAATCTTGATGGGGTTCGTTTGAATCTTCGTCATTTCTACCGCTCCTTAATCTCTCTATATTTATAACTGTATAGCAGTTACTAGGAGATCGTCAAGTAGGCGGAGCTACTTTTTTGAACATAATCAACTCTTCGTCAGCGATCGCCTCAAGCCATGCCCCCCACATTGGTTGTACTGCCTCAAGCCCTGTAACTGGGTCTGTTCGGCTGTAGCCGTAGCCTAAATCTATAACCATTTTCGCTAGGCGATCGCGCTTGTCTTGGTCGATTCGGGTTGAAACTGGCTCAGAATTTTTTCTTGGTCTAGGCATAAAAATTCTATATCTACTTAGCAGATATAGATAGCCTAACCTATTTTAGATGCGGATTGAAGTGGGGTCTTCCAAAATGCGATCGCCCATATCTCCTATCCCTAAATCCCTTACACAGAGACTATGCTGAAGATGCCGATCGCCCCTCCTCAAATGCAGATACCCGCCGAAGTCATTGCCGAGTATGTGAGTTTGCGATCGCGCCTTGCCTCCCTAGAACGGCTATATCCGGGTCTTGTGCAACACTTCAGAAGGAGAATGAGACTTGTGGAACCAAGTGATAACCAAAAGTTGCTGGAGTTACAGGCGGTAACTTCAGGCAGCTATGCGATGAAGGCTAGGGTGAGAGAGGCGATCGCGCGAGTAGCGGATAGGCTCAGCGAAGAAGAGGCGGTGATGCTGTTGGCCCAGAAATATTGGGAGCTTGGGGATATTGAAGAGGCGCTTAAGGAGTTGGGTTAGGGCGCTATTCATTAATGCTATAAACAGCGTATGAGCCAAACTCATCATCGAACTCAAACTCATCAACGAAATCGTTTGCAATAACTTTGTCTGTTGTCATACCTTCAGACTCCACATATCGCTTAATCGCCTCTTCTTTTGACACGTTTAGATAACAGCGTTTATCACCCTTCCAACCTATGGAAATCAGGGTGTTTTTCTTGGGATCTACTGTGCCAGATACTGGACCAAGCCAATTTTTGATTTCGTCATGCATAGCGATCGCCCTCTCTCTACACTTCCAGCCTAACCCGACTACCGCCCGACGTTCGACCTCCGGGTCCATCTTTTGTCGGCGGTTTTACGGCCTGAAGCGCGATCGCCCCTACCAACACGAAACAAACAAATTGATGCCACATATCTAAACCTGGAACACATGCCACAATCCTAGATGCGGCAACCTCCTGATCCCTCGGCAGGTGTACGGAAGTTGAAGCTGAGGCTAGATGCGGGGTAGGTGCGATCGCGGTGTATCCCTAGACGATGTATGCGCCTCCTTCTGTTTTGATTACACCTTCTGCGATCGCCTCTTCATAAACTTGCTCAATCTCCAAATCTTCGAGGTCGTAAAGGATGGCTTCTGCCTGATCGGAGTACGGTGAAGATTGGTCAGCGGCGATCGCCTCTATCAATGTTTTGCACTGACGGAAGACTGGCAGTTGGGCAAACAGGCGATCGATACCATCACTCAATCCACCGTTGCCAATAGATTCAGCATGGGCGATCGTTTCAGGCATGAGCTTCACTTGTTTGCGCTGTCGCGGGCTTTTTTTGCGGCCACGTTTTTCTAGATTTTTGAGGGAGTTTGGGTTGATTCCTTTAGGCACGAATCACCTCCTGCGTTGATTGACGCTGGATCTCTTCAGTCCACTTGGTAGCGGCGATCGCAATAGATATTGATGAAATATGAGCAGCAGCGCTAACTCTTTTCCAGTCACTCACAGAGAATTTGTCTGATACATTAGCCGCTTGCATCAGAACGGCTTTGAATATTTTGTGAAATACAAACCCTGCGGTATTAGTAGCCAAGAAATCTGCAACCTCGCAACAAATAGCGTGATGCAGTCGGATGTCGCACTGTAAAAGATAGTGCTCATCAAGCTTGTTGTTTTGCGCTTGACTCCCAATGTCTTGGACTGCGGCATCCATGAAGGTGTAAACATCTGAAAGTGATCGCCCCCACTCATGTCGCACCAGAATTGAGGTTTGCTCACACCAGCTTTCGCCAAATAGCGATCGCGCTTTGTTCAAATGCTGGCGAGAAAATGAGTGGCTGTGGCTAAACATGTCCCACAAGTGAGCGTTGTACAACTTCAGTCGCTGGTTTCGAGCCTGAATCTTGATACGTTCAATTTCTTCTCTGCCCTGTTTACTGCGGCTCCGCTTTTCACAGTCCCAATTATCAGGCAAGCCACTGGGATAATGAGCAAAGTAAGGGCGGACTAATTGCAGCTTACTCTTAGTTTCTCTCACTGACTCAGAGCGGATAAAAACAGCTGAGCTACAGAATGGGCAGACTAGGCCAAGTTCCCGCGAAGTCTGATAGCTGCATTCATCGGCGGAGATGATTTCGCCCCCAAAATACATTGATTTAGCTTCAAGCATTTGATTCCTCGTAAATCCAGTCAAGCCAAAACCTGGATGGCTTCGTGTCATTAAATCGGATGTACCCCTTACCTGTTGGGGCGCTTTTGGCAAGAGCGTTTGCAACAGCATTAAATTCCCGCCTGATGTGTTTCAAAGGAGTAACCCAGCCTGGATGGATAGCTTGGATTATGGATATTGCGTTTTCTGAATCGCTGTATATATATAGAGGCTCAGTATGGAATAGCTCTCTACAAAGCTGGATTGCTTTACATTCCGCGATCGCCACCCAAACGCCTTTGATGTCCGTTGTACAAGCCTCCTCTTTGACGATGAAGCGAAGATCGTAGGCGCTCCATGCTGCATATCGAATTTTTTCGGGAACAGTGCAACCTCCGTCTTTGCAATGAACAGAAGCATCAGCAAATCCCACCATAGAAAAGTCTATTGGTATACAAGCGATCGCTCTTGGCTTTGTTTGGTTATCCATGCAAAAAGGCGGGAGCGGCCCGCCAATACGCTTTGTTAAATAGATTCTGAGTACTGAGTTAAATACTGTGCCACTGCGTCCCATTGCTCACGGGTTGCCGCAACGTGAACCTGATGCCCAAAGCTATCGCCTGCATGGTGCCGAACCACTACATCATGCAGGGACACGCTATTTACTTGATATTCACGCTCTGCTACATACGCCATTCCAGAGATTAGATCTAAACCTAATTCGTGCGGGTCGTAACGCGCACAATCACGCCCATTGTGGTGGTTGCCGTCGTATTTCCAGAATCTTGCATGAAGTTTTTGATTAGACATTACGCCCTCCTGTAGGCGACACAATTGTTTTAGTGTGCGGATTTAAGGCGATCGCACCCAGCCTTAAATCTAGGCAGTTACTAATTCTTGAGATGCGACATAGAAGTGATGTTTAACTTCTGCGTAGGAGCAGGTTGCAGCATCAAAGCCTGACTCGGTTGTCCAAACCTTGAAGTAGTCACCGTCGCTGTCGTGGTAGTAGCCAGGTGCATCAATCTCGAACACGGCTTTACGCATTCCCTGCTTGCCCCATTCGATTGAGGCTGCGTTGATGAATTGGCGATCGAAAGTGTACTTAGCGTCTTGGCCGCAGATGCGGGCGATCCATTTCTTGCCTTCTTGTCGGCGAGTGGTAGCTTCAAGAGTCCAGGTGAGAGGCTTGACAACTTTTACTTCGTTGATGATGCGCTTGCTAACGAATCGACCGCCCTTACCTGCAACTACTACAAATAAAACCTTTGCCCACTCTTCAACGCGGATGATTGCGGATTCTTGAATTTGGAGGAAGCTTGCGATTTGTGCGTTCATTTTGTGCCTCGCCCGATACAGCGGCGACCTGTTTGTGTATATCTAAATCATACACACGTTTTAGAATAGAGTCAACAACAAACTGGCACAGTGACACTCGATCGCCTACAGTACGCTTGCGTATCCCTGCCCAACAAAAAACGCCCCCGAAGGAGCGCTAAAAGCCTGATTTACTAGAGCGTAATAAAGGGTATTCAGAATTTACTGTTTATTCTAAATCCTGACACTCTCTGAACATTTTACCTAAAATCAGATTTTACTGTTGACATCATAGGGAGAATGGCTTAGATTTGCAATAGGAATTCAAGGAAAAGATTATGACTCGTCAAGACAAAGTTCAGGCTTACAATGCTCTTGCTCTTAACCAGCGTCGCAAAGGATATGCAGTAGGTTCTCAGCGATGGAAGCAGTGTGGTTCTGAGTTAATTCAAGCCATGAATCGTCTAAGCCCTGCTGCTGCAAGATTTGTAGATTGCAATTTCAACAACAACGCAAAAGACTGGGTTTCTGAGTTATCTGTTCTGTAGTTAAAGGGGCTTCTGCCCCTTTTTGAATATGACTATCTATCAGGTTTACTGTACGCGGCAAATTGTTCAAGAAGCCTATGTTTACGTTGAAGCTGAGAATGAGGAAGACGCAGCAGAAAAAGTAGACTATTCCTGTCTCAACTGGCAAAACTCTTCTGACGCAGATGATGCAGAGGTTGAGGTTACAGATATCACTAAAGCCCCCGCAGTTCAAAAGTCTTCCAAAAGAGCGCAAACCCGAAAAGATATTTGGATAGCCAAAGGCAAACTTACTTATTTGCCTGACTATGCAGGGATTAGCTGGAACGAGGTCGCGTCTAAAATTATGCGGAAGGCGACAGAAGAGGGGTTTAAAGGAAAAATTCAGGATCGCCTTTTAGAGTTGCAGTGGGACATTGTAATGGTCAGGATTCTGGAGTAAATATGCAGCACTTTGTCAAAATCCACGTTTCGACTGGGCTGATTCAAGGCTATATGGAAGACGGAGTATTAAACAAACTTCAGTCCGCTTACAAGGACAAATCAGAAGAAGTGTGTGAAGTCTACTTAGCGGAAGGCAGTCGTTACAGCGCTAATAGCGTTACTGTCTCTATTCTTCCCTGTCAAATTATTGCCATTGAAGCTAAATTTATTTGCTAACAATGAATATTCTTTCAATCCGAATTGATAAAGCTGAAAACGCCGAAAACGTCTTTTTGTGCAGAGAAGAAAAATCTTCTATTGGTGCATGGGGTAAAACCCCTAAAGAGGCACTGCAAAATTGGTTTACCAAAAATGAAGATTTTTTAGACGATATGGTTTTATTGGGCGATTACATGGAGTTTCGCCAAAAAAGAGGGGCGCAACCCTGCAAGCAAAAGCCTTGCCCTGAATGCAATGCTGGCATGAGAGTGGCTTGGTGTGATTCAAGTCGCGGAGTTGGTTGGTATGACGTATGCGATCTTTGCCACTATTGCGATGAGGAATCTTTTGCTCCGGGATTAGAGAAAGAAGAGGATGGGTAGCAAGGTTGGCAAAATCCCGAATAATCAAACTCGTCTTGGTCAAATTTGGTGTCCTGTTTGCGCCTCTTCCGATGTTGAATTGCCAGGGCTGGAATTATCCATTTGTCGTCATTGTAGTCATTCCTTTGATCCTGTTCTCCCTAAAGTTTGGAGTCCCATGCCAGAACAAAGCAAGTCATCAACTTCATACAACATAGCCAAGCAAGCCATGTCTAAATTTGGTTATGAAGTGACTGAATCAAATCCTTCAATTAATCCAAAAGAATTGACAGTCTGGGACAGATCTCCATTTGACGAAAACTCGAAAGTTATTGCAGTTTTGACGTTTGACTTTGTAACAGGTGAATGGAACGGTTCAGACAAAAAACTTGTGGATGTCATCAGGGATGTTTGTAAATGACTGAGAAATACCGACTTCAATTCAGATTCCTCAACGGCTTCATCCCGCCTGAAATGGTGGTTGATGTAAGTGAAATGGGTTTACCTTCTGCGTGCCAAAATCTATTTGCGGTAGCTAAAGCCCACAACTGGCAAGGTGAAATTCTGGTGTTAGAGCTACATGGATATTCTGAACCTGGACGAGTACAAGCTTCTGAAAGTCGAAGAATCAGAGCATGATTATGCTCTCCAGGTCCAGACTAAAAAGCCCTACTTCGCTTGCCCTAGTTGCTTTGAAGTTGCAAAAATTCGCAGGTTTGGAACCTTGTCGGTTATCTACATGGACTTGCCCGTTCATGGCAAGCGAGTAGGCATCCATATTGAACGGCAAAGATACCAGTGTAAAGCCTGTGGCAAGACCTATTTTGAGACGCTGCCTCAAATGGACGAAAGGCGGCAGTGTACCAAGCGTTTAATCAAATACATCTCCAATAAAGCTCTTACTCACACCTTCACCTCAATCGCTTCAGATGTGGGGATGAATGAAACCACAGTTAGGCATATATTCAACGATTACATTGCCATCCTCGACAAACAATACAAGGTTGAAACTCCACGATGGCTAGGGATTGACGAGATTCACTTGATTAGACCTCGCTGCGTTCTGACTAACGTAGAGAAAAACACCGTCGTTGACCTACTCGACAATCGGGACAAGAAGAAGGTTGTTAACTACTTAACCCGACTGCCCGATCGCCAACGGGTCGAACTGGTTGCCATCGATATGTGGCGACCATACAAGGATGCCGTTGCGTTCTGCTTGCCCCAGGCTCAGGTAGTCATCGACAAGTATCACGTTGTTCGCATGGCGAATGAGTCTCTAGACAAAGTACGGAAGGCTCTCAGGGACGAGTTAACCCCTAAAGAGCGCAGAGGGCTCAAGAAGGACAGGTATGTGCTGCTGAAGCGCAAGCGCGATCTTGACGTAAAGGAGCAAATCTACCTTCAAGCCTGGTGTGAGCAGTTCCCAGTCCTGAAGATTGCCTATGAACTGAAGGAAAACTTTTATGCGATCTGGGAGCAGCCCACCAAAACGACCAGTGCAGAAGCTAAGGCTCTATATGACGAGTGGGTTAAGCAGGTTCAGCCGGATGTGGCAGAACATTTCCTACCCCTGATTACGGCATTCGATAACTGGCATCCTGAGATATTTGCCTACTTCGATAGTCCGGTAACGAACGCCTACACAGAGAGCTTGAATAGCCTGATTCGCGTTGCTGACCGAGTTGGAAGGGGCTACACGTTTGAGGTGCTGAGAGCCAAGATGCTTTATACCTATGGCACTCAAAAGGTTGAGAAACCTGCCTACAATCGCAACGCTTTCAAGGCGAGTGAAAAAGTTTCTGAATTCCCAACAATGCCATTTACAACGGACGCTATGACCTCAAACAAACGGACTCCATTGTTTAAAGCAAAGCGGTATGGAAGTAATCCTGAAAAACTGCTGGTAGCTCTTGAGAATTTGAATTCTCTCAAGCTAACGGATGAGTCAGATCAACACGGAGAGGAATAGACCGAAAGGATGGTTAGAACCTATGTGTCAACAGTAAATTCTGAATACCCGTAATAAATAAGAGGGCGATCTAAAGCAGTTCCCAATCATTAGCTAGCAAGTCTTCCTGAGAACAAACCCATCCACGTTGACGAGTACCACGTGGAGTCACCAAGACAACAACGGGTTCATAAAAGTCCTGGTCCTCAAAACCTTCTGTCACAAAGTCAGTAGATTCAAGATAAATGCTCATTCCTTTCCCGTTCCAGCCTGCACGTCGAGCACTCTTAGATCTCTTGAGATGGTCAACAACTTCACCGATCGCAGCCATGATTTAATCTCCTAGATTTCAAAACGAATTGGTTTGAGTTCTTGTGGCAAATAGAGCGGGTGACTAGGCATTCCAGTTTTAGTAATTCTCAGGCAATGCAAAACAGGAATCATCTGCCTAACTTTGACATGTCGCCCGCCATGCGTTCCATGATTGCCCCATGCAGCAATCACGACTCCTGCGCCTTTTGCATACTCTAGCAAGTAGCGATCGTTCTCTGCGCCGATGGGATCATCTGCCGCCAACATATCTTTTGGGTTAGTTGCCCGATATGCGAACAAATTAGCCATGCATAGTCCTGAGTAGCCCCAGTCTTTGGCAAACTTGATACAGCGGCGAATGGTTGGATCGTCAGTCGTCTCGTCAGCGGTCGAAGGATTTAGCCCGACAAACATGGCGTAGCTTGAAGCCCAGTCGTCAGCCCATCGTCTCCACAAAATATATCTATATTTGCGGCAGTCAGAGAACAGAGCATCCCCTGGCTGGGTTTCGCTAGAGAGAAGTGATAGCTGATTCATGGCGATCGCCCTCGACAACCTTGTCTTTACTTTGCCTCATTCCTTGCTCTAGCTCAGTAATCGCCTTGTCAGTCTCGGTTCCTCCCACGCCCCAAAGCTTTGTTTCTGTGAAAGGTTCAAAGATTTCTTTGCGATTGTAGAACTTATCAAAACCTTCAGATCTGACTTCGTAGCTCACTTCCTCGTCCTCTTCCCATTCGTTTTCGCCTTCTTCGTCAGACTCCTCTGCATACGCTTCCATCACTTTCAGCATTTTATCTTGCCAATCTTCGGGCATTGACAGCAACAGACAGACTGGTAAGACATCGGCAGCGATCGCCTCACCTATCTCTGGATCTTCGTCCCATTCATAGAACCCCTCAACAACTGGATGCGCTGTATATCCAACTTTGTTGAGTGATGGGAAAGCTTTTTTCAGTTGACCGACCAATTTGCTGTAACGCGATCGCCAATTTTTGGGC
>DATNOY010000263.1:0-2456 GCA_036703495.1 Coleofasciculaceae cyanobacterium | reverse complement strand
CGTCCGGGTCACGCGACCAGTAGACCAAAGCAAACGGCTTCTGTGACTCGGCAAATTTCGGCAGGATCGCTTTTGTCGTGGCGTTAATGAAGTACTGCTGTTGTACCGTATTGGCAGCCTGGGTACCGGGGGTTGTGTTATTGCCAGAGTTTCCATTGCTGAGTGGATCAGTCGCGGCTACACCGTTGGTGCGATCGGGGGCAGTCGCTCCCACACCTGCCGCAACTAACCGTTGGGTAATCTCTGAACTGAGGGGAATGCCACCCGTTTTTCCTGTTGAATCATCAATAATAATGGTGCTAGGAACAGGCACTTTGCCGTCTGCACCCGGATTGCCCTGCGTCACATCTTGAATCAGCGTTGGCCCCAACTTGCCGACGGCAGCAGTGTTGTATCCTTGACTGCGGGCATAGGACAGCAGCGTATCTTCATCTAAAAAGTTGCCGCCAAAGTGTTCATCGATATCGCCCAAAATCGGATCATTTTCAATGAAGGGAGTGGGGCTACTGTTGGATGTGGGAACCGGATAGCCCGCATAAATAGTGTTGCTGAAATCACCCGTGTCCCCTAAGTAATGCCCGGTAGCGATCGCCGAGGCATTGGGCGTTGTGAAAGTGGGAAACAACGAATGGCTGTTGGAGAAATCTACTCCTTCTTTGCGGATATTGTAGAGGGTAGGAGCATCCGTAGGAGTGACTGAACTAGGGCGCAGACCATCCGCAACAAAAATCACAACGTTTCTGCCTGGATGAGTCAGGTCAGATTGCGGGTTAAGAGATGCTGATGAGGAACTATCCAACATAGGTGCGTGAGTTTGGGTAGATAGACAACAAAAAGAAGGCACCCTGATGGCGATGAACTGCGGTTTTACCAGGCTAACGAGAGTTAAACCAACGAGGAGAAGTGGGTTAGACATGGACTCATGGAGAGACTAATCGAGAAGAAATCAAGCAACATTGCCCCCATCTGAGATACTCTAATTCTCAAGCGTTGCCTCTCGTCAGCGGAATTACAGCGCTTTGTGTTCGCTTAAGTGTGGATTATTTTAGAGGACTCGCTCCGCGCGACTTCTGAAAATAACCGTGGCTGATGCCATTAAAAATTGCTGTAATAAGGGGCTTTCAAAACACTTATTGCACCTTACTGCTCATGGATTAAGAAAAAGCTATGAGGGCGCTATGTCTAGTTAAAGATCGCAGCTACCTCTACCCAAAGGAATACTGATCCTGCTGCTGTCGTCTATCGCTTTTTTCCACTGTGCCAAGTGCAGATTATTTTTTGAAAGCCTCACCTGGCAAAATTGTCAAAGACTAAGCTGGTTTGACTCGGGTGCGAGGCGCTATTAGCGCAGAATCATGAGACTAGACGCATCCATCTTTAGCCATCGCTGATCCAACTGCGGCAGTTGGGCGATCGCCAGAGTGAAACAACGGCGCTTAACAGTTTGGGCAATGTGTACAGCACCTGCCAGGACTATAAAACGCCAGAGGGCTATTACGAGCAGCGTTTGGCGATCGCCAATGTCACAGGCGATCGGTGATGGCTATGCAACCGTATCTCAGTTCAAGAGATGGGGCAGATTTTACCTAATGACACAAATAAATTGAGTTTGCCAAGCAGCTGCTATTTTCGCTCATAGAATTTGCAATAGAATTTGCATTGGCGCTATTCCTGCATCTCCACCATACCCATCATGCCTAGATCTTCGTGATCAAGGACATGACAGTGGTAGACCGTTTTACCAGCATAGTCGCGGAACGGAATCCGAATGCGAACCGTTTCGTTAGCTCGCACCCGCACGGTATCCTCCCAGGCTGAGTAGGGGTCAGGTTGACCGTTGCGACTCACCACTTGAAACGGATTAGTATGCAGATGAAATGAATGTTCCATTCCATCTGGTTCAACGTTCACCAAGTCCCAATCTTCAATGGTTCCTAGTTTAACGGATGCATCTACCCGATTCATATCAAATTCTTGACCATTAAATAGAAATGCCATTACCGTTCTCATTCCCATTCCGCTGCCCATGCCCATCGACATTGACATTTCAATCCGACGAGTTGCGATCGGGTCTGATAAGGATTCAACAGTCAGGAGTTTTTGTGGCAAGGGTAATGGAGTAGCGATCGCTCCCTGGTAGGCGACTGTGGCGATGATTTGAGTATTTTGAGACGAATCACGCAAATTCCTCCGTCTCATGCCGCCCATCATGCCGCCCATCATGCCATTGCCCATCATCCCCATCCCCCCTCGATCGTAGGGGAGATTGAGCAACCGATATTGCCCTGGTGTGCGGTTCCCTTGAACAAGAACCTCTGCCCGTTCCCCTGGCGAGAGCAATAGTTCTGATAGTTCGACCGGTTCAGCGATCGCACCTCCATCCGTAGCAATTAGGTAAAAGGGATGATCCTCCAGTTGTAACCGGTAGAAGCGCGAGGTTGAAGCATTCACAAGCC
>DATNOY010000262.1:0-2616 GCA_036703495.1 Coleofasciculaceae cyanobacterium | reverse complement strand
CTCAATATCAACTACTTTGCGAAGCGCTCCGCCTTATCTGGAGCACTGTACATTTACACTGCTAAAGGACTAGGAGCAACCGCTGGAATTGTTTGCGGGTGGTCACTCACCCTGGCCTACCTGTTAGTGGCCGCAGCAGTTGCAGCAGGCTTTGCCAACTATAGCAGTATTGTGCTTCAGGAATTTGGCTTACAGGTTCCTTCTATCTTGCTGTATGCTCTCTGTATTGGAATTGCCTGGTACTATGCTTACACAGATATTCAGCTCTCAACGATTCTGATGCTGGTGCTAGAGCTACTAGCTGTTGGCGCAATTGCCATTTTGGCGATTTTTGTGATTGGGAAACAGGGCTTCGTTGATACTCGGCAACTCACGCTTGAGGGGGTAACACCAAGCGGTATTAGCTTAGGGATGGTGCTTGCAATCCTAAGCTATGTAGGATTTGAAAGTGCAACCACCTTAGGAGATGAAGCGAAGGCTCCTACACGCTATATTCCTCTGGCGATCGTGTGGAGCACAATATTAACTGGACTTTTCTTCATTTTTATTTCTTACGCAGAAGTTCTGGGTTTTCGTAATAATGAAGTTCCTTTGAATGAAAGCGTGTCGGTTCTACGGGAACTATCCGTGCTAGTTAAAGCCGAATTCATCGGCACCATTCTGGATGTAGGAATTGCCATTAGTTTTCTAAGTTGTTCTCTGGCCAGCCTCAATGCAGGAGCGCGCATCGCTTTCTCCTTATCCCGCAATAGTTTTTATCCCTCGTCCTTGAGCGGGGTACATAATCAGAACCAAACCCCTCATATCGCTGTTTCGCTATCTGCTCTGATCGTGTTTCTAGTTTCTGGTTCAATGTCATTATTTGGGCTGAAGGATTTAGATGTTTATGGCTACCTAGGAACAATTTCAACCTATGGTTTTTTATGTGCCTATATATTGGTTTCCATCGCTGCACCTTTCTATCTCTCTCGTTCCAAAACACTGCGTTCGCACCACATCGTAATATCTGCCTCAGCGGTCATCTTCATGTTAATTCCGGTTGTAGGTAGCTTCTATCCAGTACCTGCTTTTCCCTTCAATGTCTTTCCTTACTTATTCTTTTTATATCTGGCTGTCGGTGGAGTTTTATTTTTAGTCCTCCGAAACCGATCGCCCAAAATTATCGAGCGGATGGAACGCGATTTCACCATAGCCACTCTGACAGCAATCCAAAATCAGGCGAATAAATAAGCTCATACTCTAATCAAAGAGAGATGGCTGATTAATTGCAGAACAGAATCACATGGTTGTTATGCCATTGACAACGATTTCCTTAGAGTTCACCCATGCCGATGCGGTAATCTTGAAATTCATGATTACCGCGATCGGATTCATGCTTTTACTCTTTTCCTAGCAACGTTTTACCTGACTTGTTCTGGATGCACCTCAGCGTTGGAGAGCATTTGTCTTTAAACCTCCACCGCCAATTGCCCAAAATCCTTGAGAACATGCAGCTTGACCTTGAGGCAGACCATAGTAGGCTGAGTAACTAGACTTATGACAATTAACCCTGATATCCGCGACCAGGCCTACCAATTTTTCAGTGCAGAGGCTCCTGAACTGCTGCAAATTATTGAAACAGGTTTACTCAGCCTGAGTCAGAATCGCAATACTGCCGAAGTTCATAATTTGATGCGGGCTGCCCATTCGCTAAAAGGTGGAGCCGCCAGTGTCGGATTAGATGCGATCGCCACCTTATCCCATCGTCTAGAAAATATCTTTAAGGCACTCTATAGCGAAACCTTAGAAATTGATACAAATCTGGAAAGCCAGCTCTTGCTAGCTTATGACTGTCTCCGGTTGCCCCTCATGGAGCAGATCACCACAGGCCATTTAGATGCAGAAGAAGCACTGGCGATTGCCGACCCCATCCTGACTCAGATTGAGCAATACTGCGGGGATGCCTTGCTGCAAACCGAGAGCTACATTCCCAGTTCAGCAGATATGGGAGTTAATATGCTCTCTTCTATTCTGGAAGTAGATGTGGTTCAGGGTCTCAAGCAGCTTGAGGCTGTTATAGCCCATCCTCAAGATTATGAAGTGGCAGGAGAACTGCGGGCACAGGTCGAGGTATTCGCAGGGTTTGCCGAAATCCTCAATTTACCGAGCTTAGGAGAAATTGCGGAAGCAGTTTTCCAAGCACTGGATGCTCATCCCGATCGTGCTTTAGAAATTACTCAGCTAGCGCTGGTTGATTTTGAACGCGTTAAACAGGAAGCCTTGGGCGATCGCACTCAAACAGTAGAACCCTCTGCGGCTCTCATTGCATTAGCCAACGGTAAATCTTTATTCCAAGAAGAACCCATTACTGCGACAGAGTCCGAAGCTCTGGCAGCTATCCCCTTACTTGAAAATGTCTTTGGCAATGCATTTGAAAATATCCTGAGTAGCGACAGCTTTAGCAATGACAGCTTTAGCAGTGACAGTTTTGGTAGCGATGCTACCGAGACCTTTGCCACCGAGACCTTTGTCACCGATACTTTTGCCGATACTTTTGCCGAAATAGAAGATGAGAATAATTCAGAATTAATAGATGTATTAGTAGATGCCATCGCTCCCGTCGAAGTGACTGATCCA
>DATNOY010000261.1:0-3373 GCA_036703495.1 Coleofasciculaceae cyanobacterium | reverse complement strand
GATGGGGCGATCGCGGCTTATCAGCAGGCACTTAATCTTCAGCCTGAGATGCTTTATGCCCAGCAAAAACTGGCCCATGCTCTGCAACAGCGGGCCAAAGCCGATCAGGTCAAAGCGTTGGACTATTATCGGCAAGCCATTCGACAAGATCCTGATAATCTTCAGAACTACCACAAAGCGCTAGAAATCCAGCCCAATGATGCCGAGCTGTATATCCATTTAGCCGATGCACTGGTGCGGCAAAATAATTCGTCAGGGGCGATCGCGTTTTATCAAATTGCCCAGCAGCTTCAGGCAAAACAAGAGATAGGCGATGCAACCCAAGCTTTCACGAAAAACCAGCCTTCTCAACTACAACTCATCACCCTGGGATCTGCTGAGCTTTACGATTACTGGTTGCAGAACCATACACCTACTTCAGAAGACTTGCGCCTCATGGCTGCATCGGTTGCGTCCTTTAAGTACCAACCGACCATTAGCATCGTTATGCCTGTGTATAACCCGCCCCCTGAGTTTTTGATGGAGGCAATTGAATCAGTCATACATCAGGTTTATCCCCATTGGGAGCTTTGTATCGCTGATGATGCATCTACAGATCCTGAGGTCAGAACCGTTTTGCAGCGATACCTGGAAAAGGACTCCCGAATTAAAGTGGCTTTCCGAACCGAAAATGGGCATATTTCTGCTGCATCTAATTCAGCCTTGGCTCTAGCCAGCGGAGATTACATCTCTTTGCTGGATCATGACGACGCCATCACACCCGATGCGTTGTATGAAGTTGTAAAACTGCTGAACCAACATCCGGAAGCAGATATGATCTACTCCGATGAGGACAAGCTGAATGATCAAGGCAAACGGGTTGATCCTTTCTTTAAACCAGATTGGTGTCCCGATTCTTTCTTATCCCGCATGTATACCTGCCACTTTGGCACCTACCGACGGTCTATTGTTGAGAAAATTCAGGGATTTCGTTTAGGATATGAAGGAGCACAGGATTACGATTTTGTTCTACGTTTCACAGAACATACAAAAGAGATTTTTCACATTACCAAAATTCTCTATCACTGGCGAATTCATGCGGCTTCGGCTGCCAGCGGGCCCAATGCCAAACCCTATGCTTACACGGCTGGAAAGCGGGCTATCCAAGATGCCATTCACCGCAGAGGAGAACCTGGTCGAGTTGAAGATCATCCTCGGTTCACTGGCTTCTACAATGTTCGCTACCAGATTCAAGACTACAAGCGCGTCAGCATTATTATTCCGACCCGTAATCTTGGGAAGGTACTCAACCGCTGTCTAGAGTCCATTTTCTTGAGAAGTACCTACCCGAACTACGAAGTTATCTTGATTGATAACGGCAGTGATGAACCAGAAACTCTAAACGTTTTGAAAACTTGGCAAAAGCGGCAGCCCGATCGGTTTAAGTGCTACCGTCTCGATATCCCCTTCAACTACTCTCAAATTAATAATTATGCAGTGACTCAGGCAACCGGTGACTACTTGTTGTTCTTAAATAACGATACAGAAGTCATCGCTTCAGACTGGATTGAAGGCATGGTGGAACAAGCCCAGCGATCGACCATTGGCGCAGTTGGATCCAGGTTGATATACTCCGATGAAAAGATTCAGCATGCTGGAGTTGTGATGGGTTTAGGAGGTTCAGCAGGTCATGCCTTCTACCATTTCCCCAGTGATAATCCTGGATATTTTGGTCAATTGATTACAGTCAATAACTACTCAGCGGTGACAGCAGCTTGCCTGATGTGCCGTCGTACCGTCTTCGAGCAAATTGGCGGTTTTGACGAGCAATTAGCTGTAGCCTATAACGATGTGGATCTCTGTCTTAAGATGGCAGAACAAGGCTATTACAATGTCTATCTACCCCACGTCCTGCTGTATCACCACGAATCGAAGAGCCGTGGGCATGAAAATACTCCTGAAAAGCAAAGCCGCCTGCAGCGAGAGGCTAACATTCTAGAACAGCGCTGGTCAAATTTTATTCAGCATGATCCATGCTATAACCCCAACCTGACTCGAGAACGAGCTGATTACAGCCTCTCTATTTCATTGGATCTTGAAGTTACAGAGATTGATCAAGTTCAGCCAAAAGATGGAAAGTTATTAGGTTTAGCGATCGATTCTCCTCAAGTCAACAGCCAGATCTTCTCAAAGTGGGTTGTCATTTCAGGCTGGGTTGTCGGGCAAAAATCACGCGCCATCGCCGTGGAAGTAACGACAGATCAACTGCTGTCCCAATCTATTCCGGTTAATCTGTCTCGTCCAGATGTAGCCAAGGTTTATGCTACAGAAGAAAATGCCGAAGTTAGCGGCTTCTCTGCGGTATTTGATCTCAGTGATTTATCTCTCCCCGCTCAGCTCTGTTTAGAAGCGGTTTTAGAGGATGGCGATCGCGTTTTACTCGGTACCGTTCAGCTCCAAAAGAAGTAATTCAGAGACGGTCTTTTATTAGTCTGGAGTCAGCGTTTGTAGAGCATGAACTTGCAATTTACTGCCTAAATGCCGGTTTACGCGGTAGAGCTGAGTCAGCTTTGCACGATGATCACGATAATACAGTAAGTATGGCTGTAGCCAGTCTAATGAGTCCGAAGGGAGGCTGGGAGCTACGCCGTTCAGCTTGGCTCCGACGTTGAGCTGAAACGAGCTCAGCTAAAACAAGCCCAGGAGCTTGGCAAGGCTCACTCGAGCGATCGAAGGCTCGCGATGCAGCCCCCCAACAGGGATTTTTCCCGCATCGTCCGCACTCGTTAGACTACGGACATACCCGCTAGACTATGGACATAATAGTAAACCAAGCTCTATGGTTATTAATTTGGAGATTTAGATGAAAGTTGCTCAGGGAAAAGAAGGCTGGCTATTTTTAGATAACGATACAAACAACATTGTTAGCCAGTTGAATGGTGAATTAACATTTTCACCAGGAGAGCTATATCAGTGGAAATTGCTGCTCGAGATGAGGAGTACCTGGATGAACAAACACAACATCTCCTACTTTTACACTGTTATTCCTAATAAGGCATGTGTTTATCCTGAGTACCTTCCAGATTCCATCCAGCTTTCACCGAACCGATGTATCAATCAACTGATCGAGCATTTAAATAAACATTCGTTTTTCAAGCTTATTTATCCTCTGCCTGAACTACTTCAAGCTAAGCAGGAAATGCTGGCATATCGACTAACAGACACTCACTGGACATCCTTTGGAGCGTATATTGGGTATCTTGCATTGATGTCTGAAATTTCTAAATCGCATTCTGTCAAAATCGTTCCTCGCAGTTCTGTCATATTTGAAGCCTATGATGATTCCCTAAGCGACCTCGGTTCTAAAATAGGAATTGCTGGTGGCATTGCTATC
>DATNOY010000260.1:0-2252 GCA_036703495.1 Coleofasciculaceae cyanobacterium | reverse complement strand
TCAAAAGGGGATTCCAGTGATTACTGCTACCCAAATGCTCGACAGCATGATCCACAATCCTCGTCCCACGCGGGCCGAAGCCAGCGACGTTGCCAATGCCATTATGGACGGTACGGATGCGGTGATGCTGTCGGGTGAATCTGCGGTAGGGGACTACCCGGTAGAAGCGGTCACAATGCTGGCACGGATTGCTACCGAAATTGAACCCGCCATTCAGTTTGTTAACTATCCGCCCAATCGTATAGATGATGCCGCTGCCATCAGTGAAGCCTTACATGCGATCGATGGCACGCTGAATCTGCAATGCATTGTTGCCTTCACCGAAACGGGTTACACAGCCAAACTCGCATCGGAAGAACGACCGAAGGCTCCCATTGTTGCCTACACGCCTTACCCTCAAATCTACCACCGACTCAGTTTGAACTGGGGTGTCCGACCGGTTTTGATGCAAATTAACCTAAGCAATCTGGAAGAGTTACTACCCCACGTGGAGGCAGATTTAGTGCAACGCAACTTTGCAGCTCCCGGTGACAAAATTTTGCTGATGGGAGGAATGCCGTTTGGCGTATCAGGCAGTACCAACTTTCTCAAAATTCACACGATCGCCTTCAAGGGTTAACATAATGGCTAAATTAATTTTGACTCGCCACGGGCAGAGCCTCTGGAATGCAGAAAATAAATTTACCGGCTGGGTGGATGTGCCGTTAAGTGAAATGGGACGGGCAGAAGCTACGATCGCCTCCTGCAAACTCAGAGACTACCGAGTCAGAATATGTTTTACCAGTATGTTGTTTCGTGCCATTGAAACAGCGATCATCATCTTGACAGAAGTCGATGATATTTGCGATGGCAGAATTCCTATCATCAAGCATGACATTGAAGATGAAGATTGGCATGGCTGGGATAAATATAATGGGGATCCAGAACAGGAACTTCCCGTTTATACAGTTCCCGCTTTAGACGAACGATTTTATGGCGAACTGCAAGGGTTGAACAAAGCGGAAACCGCTGCAAAGTTTGGCAAAGAACAGGTACAACTCTGGCGACGATCGTATGATGTGGCTCCACCTGGGGGCGAAAGTTTAGCAGATACCGTGAAGCGCACCGTTCCCTTCTTTCGCGATCGAATTATGAAGCACTTGATGGCAGGCGACAATGTGCTGATCGCGGCACACGGTAACTCCCTCCGTTCCATCATCAAGCACTTAGAGAATCTCTCGGAAGAGGAGATTGTCCAGGTGGAGTTGGGCACAGGCGTGCCGATTGTGTATGACCTTGATGCCAATGGTCAGGTCACTAGCAAAACGATTCTAAATTAAAACAGCCATCCCTCCATGTTTCCGCAACATTGGCAAAATCATTGAACTAGCAGGTTGCGATCTGTTGACTCTATTCCCCAACCTGTTGGTGCAATTGCAGGCAACCACCGGAGATCTGCCCCGCAAACTCGATCCAGCCAAATATAACCTTACTTGTCCTAATCTTTGTCAGTGGATGACGCTAAAGCTCAATTGCCTCTTCTGGATAGACTCGCACAAGCGCCCCAACGGTCTGAGACATTGAACAACACCAGTGCCAGCCCTAAACAGGTCATGAAAGGGGTGTCTGCTTCCCATCTCACTTATCTGTTAATCATTGATAGAGAGAAATTGCCGTTTTTTGATAGCAGCGATCGCTTAATCCACCGATACTCAATACACAGATACTCAATTCGCCGATGCTGAATTTTGAATACTTGAGCAGGTTTGTTTGATAATAGCTGTTTGGCAATAGCTGCTTGACAATAGCTGCTTGACAATAGCTGTTCATGAGTGAAACCCGCACCACTTCTGCACCCCAATCTCTCTCCTTGCGCTAGGGGGGATTTTTGCACTCCCATTGATGGAAGATAGAGAGCACTTTCGCCACTCCAGCCTTCATCGCTCAAAATCAAGATTTGCCGTTTTTTGATAGCAGCAATCAACAATTAGTAGTGTCATCCCTTGTCATTTATGATTCAGAACAAAATCGCTTCAGATCCCCTTCAGCGTCATACCCAGCGTCCTGTCACCCCAGCCAGAAGTTTAGGTTTCCTCCTGGGACTCGGGATCGCTGGCAGTGTGCTCACCTTCTGTAGTCGTGCTAATGCCATCGAAACCGTCAAGCTCGTTTATGAGAATAACGATGTAGTCGTGTCGTTAGATCAAATCAAAGAGTTTGCCGCAACCGGACAACCACCCGCCCAAATTCAACAATTCTTGCTCGATAACGGT
>DATNOY010000259.1:0-3368 GCA_036703495.1 Coleofasciculaceae cyanobacterium | reverse complement strand
CGGGTTTGAAAAGGGTATGGCTGGAAAAGCGCGATTTTGTTGCTCTACCTGTCACCAGCGGATTAACCGCTAGTACAGCTATGTCGCTAGTACAGTCCTACCCTTAGTACAGTTATTCTGGGAGTGGGTTATCCTGAAGAGCGATTTGAGACGGGTTTGAACACCTCATGATGCAAGTCTTAGTAGTCTGTGTGATTCTGTTTTTTGGGGCAGCCGAGCTGTATCAGTGGATGCAGGGTATGGAACTGCCGCTGCCGGTTTGGGTGGCAGCCGGAGTGGTGTTGGCGATCGCCTCTAACCTCAACCATCCCCTATTTCTCTCCTGGAAGGCAGCCCGTCAGGTTAAACCCAGCGGTGTCCCACCTGCCGCTCCACCTGCCTACGAAGCGACTGCGCCATTTCCCCAGCTGGATTCTCCAGCCCAGCCCCTCTCCTTGACGATGCGCCCATCAGAAAATCATCCAGAGAACCTTCCCGAAGAGTTGGCTTAGGAAGCGATTCTGCAACCTTCCTTGATATCCTGAAAGATCAGGCTGTCTCACATTAGCGCCTGCCTGACATCCATCTGTAGAACCCATGCCTGCACTTGTTGATTCCAGTTCCACTGCTTTTCCCCTCGCGGCTGTCGTTGGGCAAGAAGCGATTAAGCTGGCTCTGTTGCTAGCGGCCGTTGATCCTGGTTTGGGGGGCGTCGTCATTGCCGGACGGCGCGGTACAGCCAAATCAGTGATGGCGCGAGCTATTCATGCCCTATTGCCACCGATCGAGGTGATCGAAGGCTCTTTCTGTAATTGCGACCCCAATCGACCGGGCGAATGGGATGACGAGACGATCGAACGCTTCCAAAATGCCCAGGAACCCCCGCCCACTAAGGTGATTCCAGCACCGTTTATTCAGATTCCGTTGGGTGTAACGGAAGATCGGCTGTTGGGCTCGGTCGATGTGGCCCTGTCTATCAAGCGAGGCGAGACTGTCTTTCAGCCCGGATTGCTGGCCGAAGCCCACCGGGGGGTGATGTATGTCGATGAGGTCAATCTGCTGGATGATCAGGCGGCCAATCTGCTGCTGGCGGTGTTGACCGACGGACGCAACCAGATTGAGCGAGAAGGCATCAGCTTCCAGCATCCTTGTAAGCCCTTGCTAATTGCCACCTACAACCCCGAAGAAGGCGAACTGCGAGAGCATTTGCTCGATCGAATTGCGATCGCCCTTTCTGCCGATACCGTTTTGGGTTTGGATGAGCGGGTTGAAGCCGTGGATCAAGCTACGGCCTACGCCGACTCGGCCCAAACCTTCCTGCAACACTATGCTGAAGATCTGGACAACTTGAGAACTCAGATTATTCTGGCGCGGGAGTGGCTCAAGGATGTGCATATTAAGACAGAGCAAATTGCTTATCTGGTGAATGAGGCCTTGCGGGGTGGGGTTCAAGGCCATCGAGCTGAACTGTTTGCCGTGCGAGTGGCTAAAGCCCATGCGGCGCTGGCAGGTCGCACTGAGGTGATTGCTGAAGATTTGCGCAAGGCGGTGGAATTGGTGATTGTGCCGCGATCGACGATTGTGCAGCAGCCGGAACCTGAGCAGCCCCCGCCGCCGCCACCCCCGCCGCAGCCGCAGGATCAGTCTGAGTCGGAGCAGGATGAGGAGGATCAAGAAGACGAGGACGAGGACGAAGAAGAAGAATCGGAACAAGAGCCACCTAGCGTTCCAGAGGAATTCATCTTCGATCCAGAAGGTGTCATCCTCGATCCGTCTGTGCTCTACTTTGCTCAAATGGCTCACCGCCAGGGCAAATCGGGCGCTCGTAACATCATCTTCTCTGACGATCGAGGGCGGTATGTGAAGCCGATGCTGCCCAAGGGGAAAGCCCGTCGCATTGCTGTCGATGCTACGCTTCGTGCGGCGGCTCCCTATCAGAAAGCTCGTCGTCAACGCCAGGAGCAGTACAATCGGGAAGCTGCGCTCACCTACCCCTCTGCGGCTCCTGCCTATAGAACCAGTAAAAAGGTTTTTGTGGAGCAGGGCGATATCCGCGCCAAAAAGCTGGCGCGCAAAGCGGGGTCGCTGATTGTGTTCGTGGTGGATGCATCGGGCTCGATGGCGTTGAATCGCATGAATTCTGCCAAGGGCGCAGTGTTGCGATTGCTCACCGAAGCTTACGAGAACCGGGATCAGGTGGCTTTAATTCCGTTTAGGGGAGAGCAAGCTGAAGTTTTGCTGCCGCCAACCCGATCGATTACAGCAGCCAAACGGCGGTTAGAGCGGATGCCCTGCGGCGGTGGGTCGCCGCTGGCCCATGGGCTAACGCAGGCCGTGCGGGTAGGAACCAATGCTCAGCAGTCTGGCGACATTGGTCAGGTGGTGATTGTGGCCATTACCGATGGGCGGGGCAATATTCCGCTGGCGCGATCGCTAGGCGAACCGATCGAGGAGGGGGAGAAGCCCGATATCAAAGCCGAACTGCTGGATATTGCTGGCAAAATTCGGGTCTTGGGTATGCAGCTGTTGGTGATCGACACCGAGAACAAATTTGTCTCAACCGGGTTTGCCAAGGAGCTGGCCCAACATGCAGCGGGCAAATATTATCACTTACCCAAAGCCACCGATCAGGCGATCGCCGCCATGACCCGTGGCGCACTTCGCGAGATCAGCCGCTAGCCCGCAGAGCCGATAGTTTTGAGGGCGATCTGCGCCCTCAAAACTATTGCAAGAACTATTCAAAAACTATTACAGCGCATACACTACAGCGGGTACCCGCTTGTAGGCAGGCGTTCCCGATCGCTTTTCCACCTTTGCCTTAAAAATGACGTTGACTTCGGGGTAGAACATCAGCGCTGATCCTTCCCGTACCATGCCATAGATGATCTCAACGTTTTCTAACTTGCCAGCATCGGCTTGCACCGTAACGCGATCGTGTTCTTTGAAGCCTGCCCGTCTGGCATCGCCTGAGTTCATCAGAATGCAGTTGCGGTGCGGCATGCCCCGATAGTGATCGCTAATTTTATAGACCACTGTGTTGTGCTGCGAGTAGCTGCGGCCTGTCATCAGGGCTACAACCAGACCCCGGGCGGATTCTGGAACGCCAAACTCTTGCTTTTGTGGCAAAGTCAGCGTAGGCAGCGGGGTCACAAACATCTTGGCTTTGCCAGAAGCAGTGGCAAACTGCGGTTCTGTGAAAATGCGACCCGAGATCGTGAATTCTTCCTGCGTGGCATCGATCGTCGCCATTTTTTCATAGCCTGGAATCGTTTGAGCAATCAGCTGCCGGACATATTGGGTGTCTTGCAATTTGCGCCAGTCAACTGGATAGTTGCCATGCAGCCGATGGGCCAGCTCCGTCAGAAATTCTACTTCTGAGATCAGGTCAG
>DATNOY010000258.1:0-5772 GCA_036703495.1 Coleofasciculaceae cyanobacterium | reverse complement strand
GAATTAAAAAATGAGGACAAAGAAGTGGTTAAAGGTTGAGAATACGCTGGTTCATGGGTATCAATCTCACCGAAAAATTTCGTTATATTTTCATTACCCCATGTGGCAAAAAAAACACGTATTGAAGATAACAAATTGATTACGTGCATTTTATTTCGTGAGTGAGCTGTTGGAGTACCTCTATATCAACCCAAATATCTTCAGTTAATGAACTGGGATACATGAGCTGCCGAATGGGTTGACAGGTGATCTCTTCCCCCACCAGAAAGTAGTGGTTTAAGCGCAGACGATCGCTAATGACCCCGTAATAGTGGCGGATATAGCGAGGTGAGACTAGCTCTATGACGGTGGTGCCAGGGCGACAAAAGAGGATGTTGGTAAGGCCACCGCCGTGCGGCGCAATCACGATCTCTGCTTGAGAAAAGAGGGCAACCTGTTCTGCAAAAGCGAGAGTTTCCAGGGCAATGGGTACAAATCCTAGCGGCATTAGGTGCTGTAACACGGCTGCTTCGTTCAAGACCCGCCGGTGATTGGCTTGGGCACGGCTAATATAAAGGCGCTGAGGAAAGGCAGCATGAACTTGCTCGCCCAGCGGCAAGAATGTGTTTCTCAAAAACTCCAGTGCCCAAGGTTCTACCCAGCCTAGATGACCCGGAAATGCAGGAGTGATCAGCTGATCTGCCTGAATATAAGGATGCTGATCGCTCGGCAAAATTTTTGCTTTAGGAATGCCTAGAGCGCTCAACGTCTGTTGCTGAAAGGGGTGATCCACGCTATTGATCCAAAACCAGTCGATCGCGTTCCACTCTATACCGTGTTGTCGTAAGATCTCCAGTCGCGGCAGGATATCTACCATCCAATGAAAGTAGTTGTGCCCAGACAGTCCGGTTAATGCAGCAACGGTGCCTGGAAGGATTTCCATAGAAACAGGCGCTGCGCTAAAAATCCGGTGGTGGTTGGGGTTAAAGTGCTGGCATTCTGGTAACTGCCCTGGGTAATCTCGAGAAAGATCGGCTAGTAGCTCATGCTGGTCAGTAAGAATTGCGATCGCGTTGCAAATTTGCCAGGAGTTTTGTTGCGGGATGGCCCAAGCCTTGCCGTTGGCAATGACTGCCGTAAATAGCGGGGGTGAAGGAAGCAGGGGCTCGGCTTGTCCGGTACAGGTATGGATCCCGTTGCCTAAATGAATCAAATTAAAGCGATCGAAAATGCGTTTGAGACAGGGGGAACAATTGAGTCCGGCACAGGGGGGGGCAGTCGGGGAAGCGACGGAGACCGGAGGACTGGGTGGCGTTGGGCGTTGAAGGGTGAGATATTGGCTGTTGCAGGGGCGATCTGTAAACCAGTCTTGAGTGGTGCGGTATATTCTTGTCGGACGGGGACTCTCATCAGATGGCTGAAAGTGAGTCTGATGCCGGATGTTTTGCTCCTTTAGCTTTTGGGTCGTCAGTTCTGCTGATTTTTCTAAAGCAGATGGGCTCAGGGCGGGTTGCGCCAAAGCTTTTTGATAGTAGGCGATCGCCCCTTGCCACTGCTGCTGTTGTTCTAAGATTTGCCCCAGTTGGGTGTAAAGGTGCGGCTGATGGGGATGAATTGCTAAGGCAAAGTGACAAACAAATCCGGCTGCCGCAAATCGCTCTTGTTTGGCTAAACAATCTGACAGCTTGAGATGCAGGTTTAAGTCCGTTGGCTGTAGCTTTAAGGCTTGCTGGTAGTAATTTTCTGCCTGTTGATACTGCTCTTTGCCACCGTAAGCGGTTAGCACATTTCCCCACTGGTGATAGGTATGAGCGAGGGCCATACAAGCTTCAGTCCAGTCCTGTGTTGGATTGGTGAGATGGGTTGGGGAGGACAGCAATTTTTGCAAAAATTGAGCACAGGCAATCCGAGCTTGGGTTAACTGATCTTGCCCTTGCAGTTGGTTGGCCCAATCGCAATAGGCTTGCACCAGCCGCTTTTGAGGAAGAATTGCCTGTTGACAAGCATGTAGGGCTTGATCCCATTGGTTCAATGCCATCCAAGACAAGCTAAGGTCGCTGAGCGCTGCGGCTGAATCAAACCCTAGAGCATTTGCTTGCTGAAAGCGGGCAATAGCCTGCTGATGTTGACCTTTAAGTTGCAACGCTTTGCCTAAGTTGTAATGAGCTAACGCTAAATCAGGCTGCAATTCGATCGCTCGACGATAGGCAGCCAGGGCTGCCATTGGATCTTGTTCAAACAGCGCTTGACCTAAATTGTTGTGCAAAATCGCCCAATCTGGCTGCAGGGCGATCGCCTGTTGATAGACCTGAACGGCTTCTTCTAGGCGATCGAGCTTTGCTAAAGCACAGCCCAGATTGTTGTAGGACTTGATGGAATTGGGCTGCAGGGCGATCGCCTGTTGATAATGCTCCACGGCTGCGCAGTACTGCCCCTGTTCATCGAGGGCTACTCCCAGGCTATGGTGAGCACTGACATACTGAGGATTAAGCACCAAAGTTTGGCGATAGCTGGCAACTGCACCTGCCAGGTTACCCTGCTGGTGCAGCACATGCCCTAAGTTGTAGTGCAATTCGTAAAGACGTAGTTGCACAGGCGGCTATCAGGTGATGGACATGAACAAGTTGAAAGATCCAGACTAAAAGATACGGAAATCATTTGCAGAAACCTCAAGGTTCTTCTGCATTTTGAACAAAGGTACATCCGAGCCTTTGCTAGGGTTGTAGTACACAATGCCCGAAGCACTGTCATAAACAATCTTGGCATTAGCATCTGCCGAACTAATCCCTTTGACGACTGCGAAGTCAGATTCTTTCAATTGACCTTTGCGTAAGCCTGACCCTGGCAATACTTTGCGGCTAATCTCAATCACATCTTCGCTAGGCGTAAAATCACGAATGATGTCTAGATCGCGACCAATGGAGCCCTTAGCAAAGCGGAACGTATCGCGGCCTGCATCGCCCTTGAGAATATCTCGCCCTGGGCCTGCGTTGAGAATATCGTTGCCTGCATCGCCTCGTAGGGTATCATTGCCTGCACCCCCCGACAGCACATCCTTGCCCGCGCCACCTCGCAGGATGTCATTACCCGCATCACCGGAGAGAACATCATCCCCATTGCCGCCTTGCAGAACGTCATCGCCTGCGGCCCCTGTAATAGAATCGTTGCCATCATCGCCCGCAGCAAAGTCATTGCCTGCGCCTGCAAATAAAATATCGTTGCCCAATCCACCGCTGATGCCGTCATTGCCTGCACTTGCATCCAGCACATCATTGCCTGCCTCACCCGACAGCCCATCAGCGCCTGCCGCCGTGACAACGGTGTCATCGCCTGCACCAGACTGAATGGTATAAGCGAGCGTAGAACTGGCAGAAACTGCTTTAATAGAATCTTTTCCAGTGCTTCCTACAGAAGTGACGGGGCCGTTTGTCACATTCTGGGTGAGTTTAATGGGTTGCTCGTTAATGATTTGTAGCCCGAACTGTGTGCTGGATTGCGTACCGGGTTGAATAATAACTTCTGACATGATCACTCCTGGTAAGGCTCTACAAAAGGCACCACATGTAAGATGCGTGCTTCAGGCTGAGGTTCAGTTAAATCTCCTGATCCAAAGCATGTCCTTCACTCTATTCAGAAGCTTAGTGTTGTACTGCGTGTGATAGATGCGCACTGAATAGGTAGACAAGTGGATGGATACAATTGGTTTGTCAATGTCCCACTGATGACCCTTGCAATTTCAGGACTCTGGTCTAATCCGGTCAAAATCGATCGCTAAAATTGTTCTCAAGTGTAACAGGTTCTTGTTACTCAATTTGTGCCAATGTGGCACCGGATTAAAATACTAGATCCTTCAATCGATGAACGAAAAGCAGTTTGAGTAAGCATAACTCAATGCATAGGAATTGCACCAATGTTACCTCAATAAAATTGTTCTAATCTTCAAATTTCTCTTATTCTGAGACAAGCGAGGCAGCGGTGCGAACGATTTCAATCGAAACTTTGCCGCTGAAGTCAGCGATCGGTGGGCTAACTTTAGTGAGCTGAACGCGCACTTGGGCAACGGTTCCGGCTGATAAGACGCTCTCAGCGATCGCCTCAGTCAATTTCTCGATTAGTTTAAACTGCTCAGTGCGAATCAGCGTTTGAATTGCTGTAATGCTGGCTCGATAGTCGTAGGTATCTTCTAGGCAATCGCTTTTCCCTGCCTTAGAAGTATCTACCCACACCGTTAAATCAACTTCAAACCATTGCCCTAAGATTTGTTCTTCCGGCAAGAAGCCTGTGTAGCCATAAGCCCGAATTCCTGTGATGTGTAACTTATCTAGCGTCGAGCTATCCTTCATCTGGCATCTTTCCCCAAGTCCTGATGGGTAAAGAGTTTAGCATTTGCACCACTATAGGTTGCTGCAATATGACCGTCGCCAATCACTTGATATTTGTAGGTGACTAGCCCTTCTAGTCCCACGGGTCCTCTAGGCGGCATCTTTTGCGTGCTAATTCCCACTTCTGCGCCAAAGCCATAGCGAAATCCATCGGCAAAACGAGTAGAGCAGTTGTGGAACACGCCGGCTGCATCCACTTGAGCCGTAAAGATAGAGGCGGCTTGGGTATCCTCTGTGACAATTGCTTCCGTATGCCGTGATCCATATGTGTTGATGTGGGCGATCGCTGCCGCCATGGAATCGACCACTTTAATGGATAAAATCAGATCACTATATTCTGTGGCCCAATCGCTTTCGGTTGCCGCGGGAATGGAATTTTGAAGGATAGTGCGGGTGCGATCGTCTCCTCGAAGTTCCACTCCGTGAGACTGTAGTGCTGCTGCTGCTGGGGGGATAAATTGCTCGGCGATCGATTGATGCACCAGCAATGTCTCGATGGTGTTGCAGGCAGAAGGATATTGCGTTTTGGCATCGAGTGCGATCGCCACTGCCTTGGGCAGATCTGCAGCCCGATCAATATACAAATGGCAAATTCCATCTGCATGACCTAGCACTGGAATCCGAGTATTGTCCTGCACAAAGCGTACAAAGGCATTGGAACCTCTTGGGATAATCAAATCCACAGCGTGATCCAGCCGCAGCAGTTCCAAGGTTTCTTCGCGGGTAGTCAACAGGCGCACAACGGCTGGATCAATGCCCACTTGCGTTAGACCTTGATGAATCGCCTCGGTCAAGGCCGCGCAAGACCGTACTGCTTCTTTGCCGCCTTTGAGAATGACGCCATTCCCCGACTTAATGGCAAGTGTGGCAATTTGCACTAAGGCATCGGGACGGGATTCAAAAATCACGCCCAGCACTCCCAAGGGACAGGTGATGCGCTTCATCACCAGCCCGGTATCCAGTTCTCGGTGAATTTGCACCTTCCCGACCGGATCAGCCAACCGTCCTACGTCACGCACGCCAGCGATCGCCCCTTGCAATTTTTCTGCATCTAGCTTCAATCGCCCGTAGAGCGGTTTGGCTAACCCTTCAGATAAGGCAATCTCGCAATCAATTCGATTCGCTTCCAGGATCTCTGAAGCGTTGGCTTCCAAGGCCAGGGCGATTGCTGCGATCGCCTGATTGCGAGTATCCGTTGGCAAAACTGCAAGCTGACGAGCAGCCTCGCGTGTTTGGGCGGCTTGTGTGGATAGGGGAAGGGAAAGCTGGGGAGAGGTTGTCATGGTAGGAGGATTTTAAAAACCGGAAAACGGTAATAGATCTATCCTAAGCTCTCTCAAATCAACTTTATAGTGCTATGCACTCAGATGCAGGACGGGTGTGGGGCTGCGCCCCGTCTCATCGTGATGAG
>DATNOY010000257.1:0-2611 GCA_036703495.1 Coleofasciculaceae cyanobacterium | reverse complement strand
GGGTCTAAATCAGCATTCCTGGTGCTTATGGCGGTGTGGAACCACACTTATCCATCCCGAACTGAGATGTGAAACGCACCTGCGGCGAAGATAGTTGGGGGGTAGCCCCCTGCAAAAATAGCTCAGTGCCAGGTTGATATTAAGCGATGAACTCTTTCTAATTATTTGGAAAGAGTTCATCGTTTTTTAAAGCCTAAAGGCTTTCTGTTGTAGTTGTAATGGCTGTAAAGTCACTTTTTATTCTGTTTGCTTGGGCGCTATAGTAGTCGCGGATGGTGTGGGTTTAACCGTCACAAAAACAGTTTTAATTTAAGAGGATTGATCGGGTAATTTCCCTCCAGTTAGCGATCGCCTCACCGCAAAGTAGGGAAACCAGGACTGCTTCACATCCCTCATCCTTTAACCCAAGTGATAGGATGTAATGTACATCCGGACTATAGTGTCTTTCGTTTGCACGGTCTCTCTTTAACCATGTTTAAAAACCTGCTGGGCGATCCTAACGCACGTAAGCTTAGAAAATATAAGAACGACATTGTCGAAATCAACCTGCTTGAAGAGGAAATTCAATCCCTTTCAGACGAAGAGCTTACTGGAAAGACAGCGGAATTCAAGCAGCGCATTGAGAAAGGCGAATCGTTAGATGATTTGCTCCCAGAGGCGTTTGCGGTTGTTCGGGAAGCCGGAAAGCGAGTTTTGGGGCTGCGCCACTTCGATGTGCAGCTGATTGGTGGCATGGTGCTGCACAACGGGCAAATTGCAGAGATGAAGACGGGTGAAGGTAAGACGTTGGTGTCTACCCTCCCTGCCTACCTGAATGCTTTGTCTGGTAAGGGAGTGCATGTCGTCACGGTGAATGATTATTTGGCGCGTCGAGATGCCGAGTGGATGGGGCAAGTCCATCGTTTTCTGGGTTTGACCGTTGGATTAATTCAGCAAGGGATGGCTCCCCAGGATCGCAAGAGGAACTATGCTTGCGATATTACCTACAGCACGAATAGTGAACTTGGCTTTGACTATTTGCGCGACAATATGGCGACTTCTATTGAGGATGTGGTGCAGCGCCCCTTCAACTTCTGCGTCATTGACGAAGTAGATTCCGTGCTGATTGATGAAGCTCGGACGCCGCTAATTATCTCAGGACAGGTCGATCGCCCTAGCGAGAAGTATACCCGTGCAGCTCAAATTGCCAATACGTTAATCAGGAAAAAGGACGAGGATGATCCGGAAGGACATTACGAAGTTGATGAGAAGCAACGTAACGTCATCTTGAGTGATGAAGGCTTTATTGAGGCTGAACAAGCTTTAGGGGTTACGGATTTGTTTGACCCTGCTGACCCTTGGGCGCATTACATTTTCAACGCCATTAAAGCAAAAGAGCTGTTTAAAAAAGACACGAGCTATATTGTTCGGGGCGATGAGATTGTGATTGTGGACGAGTTCACAGGGCGGGTGATGCCTGGCCGTCGCTGGAGTGATGGACTACACCAAGCGATCGAAGCGAAAGAGCATGTCGAGATTCAACCCGAAACCCAAACCCTAGCTTCCATTACCTATCAAAACTTCTTTCTGCTCTATCCTAAATTGGCAGGCATGACGGGCACTGCTAAGACTGAGGAAGCAGAGTTTGAAAAGATTTATAAGCTGGAAGTGACAATTATTCCCACTAACCGGCCCACGGGACGACAAGATTTATCGGATATGGTCTTTAAGACCGAGCCGGCTAAGTGGAGAGCCATTGCTCAAGAGTGTGCTGAAATGCATGAGTCAGGACGCCCTGTATTGGTGGGAACCACTAGCGTCGAAAAATCTGAGGTGCTGTCGCGCCTGTTGAGCGAGTTGAAGGTGCCACACAACCTGCTCAATGCCAAGCCAGAAAACGTAGAGCGAGAATCAGAAATTATTGCTCAAGCTGGACGCAAGGGAGCTGTGACGATCGCTACTAATATGGCAGGACGGGGAACTGACATTATTCTGGGGGGTAATGCTGACTATATGGCGCGTCTGAAGGTGCGAGAGTACTTCATGCCGCGACTGGCACAGCCCGAAGATGAAGATAATTTCTCCGTGACTAAAGTTTTGGATGGGGCGGGGCGCAGCGGTGGTCAAGGCTTTAAGCCAGCAGGCAAGGTGAAAACCTGGAAAGTCTCGCCGCAAATTTATCCGACGGATCTGTCTAAGGAATTGGAGAAGAAGCTGAAGGAAGCAGTAGAGTTTGCTGTGCAGCACTATGGTGAGCGATCGCTGCCTGAACTAGAAGCTGAAGATCGGATCGCCACTGCCTCAGAAAAAGCTCCTGTTGAAGATCCAGCGATTCTGCAGCTGCGGGAAATATATAACCTGATTCGTAAGGACTACGAAAGATTTACTAGCGCTGAGCATGATGAGGTAGTCAGTCTGGGCGGTTTGCATGTGATTGGCACAGAACGCCATGAGTCTCGCCGGATTGATAACCAGCTGCGGGGCCGTGCTGGGCGGCAGGGTGATCCTGGATCAACACGGTTCTTCTTAAGCTTGCAAGATAACTTGCTGCGCATCTTTGGCGGCGATCGTGTAGCAGGCATGATGGACATGTTCCGCGTTGAAGAAGATATGCCGATTGAGTCGGGTATGC
>DATNOY010000256.1:0-14003 GCA_036703495.1 Coleofasciculaceae cyanobacterium | reverse complement strand
TAATTCGGCGAACCCGTTCGATAGCGGACTTAACGCTCAGATCGCAGCCGATTGCATAAACTGTATCCGTTGGGTACAGCATCACAGCTCCTCCCCGCAAAGCATCGCGGATGCTCTCGATCTGACGAGTTTGGGGAGTCTCCGGATGGATCTTATAAACGGTAGCCATTCACTTCTCCTAGAAAGCCTTGTGCTGGTATAAAGTTTGAGTAATAAAAGCGTTGAACAAATGGCGAAAATTGCGTATCTTGAATGCCCAACTGGGATTGCCGGAGATATGTGCCTTGGCGCACTAGTTCATGCTGGAGTCCCTCTAGAGTACCTGATTGAGCAGCTAGGGCTTTTGGGAATTGCCGATGAGTTTAAGCTGCGGGCTGAGCAGGTTCATCGCAATGGTCAACAAGCTACTAAGGTTTATGTTGATCTGGCGAGTGGTGTTTTAGAAGCAGGGAAAGAGATCCCGACAATCACCCCGCCAGCACCTTTGCCGGGGGAAGGACTCCATACACATTCTCATGATTCTGGGCATTCTCATGATTCTGGGCATTCTCATCATCACAGCCACGCTCACAGCCATGATCCCGATCATCACCCTGCTAATCACAAGACGCCCACGCATGAGCTGCAGTTCAGCCGCAACTTACCCGACATCGAACGACTGATCGCATCGGCTAAGTTGTCCAAGCGTGCTGAAATCTGGAGCTTAGCAGTTTTTCGTCAGCTGGCAGAGGCAGAGGGAGCAGTGCATGGGATCTCCCCAAACCAGGTTCACTTTCATGAAGTTGGCGCTACAGATGCGATCGTAGATATTGTGGGGACTTGCTTAGGACTGGATTGGCTGGGCATTGATGTCCTTTATTGCTCTGCTTTGCCTACCGGAGGGGGGACTGTGTGGGCTGCACATGGTCGGCTGCCTGTGCCTACGCCTGCTGTTCTTAGACTGTGGGAAATGCGCCAAGTTCCCATCTACAGTAATGGCATCGATCGCGAACTCGTTACTCCAACTGGCGCAGCAATCGCCACGACGTTATCCACTGCTTTTGGTTCACCTCCACCCATGGTGCTACATCGCGTTGGTTTGGGAGCAGGCTCCCGGGACTTGCCAATCCCCAATATTTTGCAGCTGTGGATTGGGGAAAGCGATCGACCTGCTGGTCATCCATCCGGGGCAAAAAGCCAGAAGTTGGGAACTGGCAGTCCAGCGGCAAGAACAGTCGGACACATTTCATCTCAGCCTCCGCTTGCCGCATCTACCGGTTCTACCCAATCCTCCAGTTCGGCACTTTCCCAGGAAACCATTGCTGTTCTAGAAACGCAGATTGATGATCTGAATCCGCAAGCGATTGGCTATGTGTTTGAAAGTCTGTTTGCTGCAGGGGCATTAGATGTGTTTACTCAGGCGATCGGCATGAAAAAGTCTCGTCCAGGTATTCTCCTAACCGTGATCTGCCGTCCGGAGCAAGTGGAGGCATGTCAGACAGAACTTTTTCGTGAGACAACAACGCTGGGAATCCGTTGCACTACTCAGCAGCGAGCCGTGCTAGAGCGAGAGATTCAGGCTGTACAAACGCAATACGGACAAGTGCGGATTAAGGTGGCCCGCTGGGGAAGCGATGGCGCGATCGCCAATGTTCAGCCAGAATACGAAGATTGTGCTCAGCTTGCCCGAGACAACCATTTACCTTGGCGAGAAATACACCGTTTAGCGTTACAGCAATGGCAAGAAAATCACAGGAGCTAGCGCACTAGCGGCAGTCTAGAACGAGCTTTCAACTGCTTGCAAAGCCGCAGTTCTGTACCTTGCTGATTCCAATGAACCTGATCAAAAATTTGATGAAGAATAAACAATCCCCGACCGCAATCATCCAGGTCATCAATACTTTGCCTGGTTTCATCGGGATTATTTGCGCAGCTACACCCTGGAGTGAACCCTAAACCCTGATCAGTAATGACCCACCAGTGCTGGTCTTCCGATGAAAAGAACTCAACTGCAATAGTTTTACCTGGATCAAGATTATTACCATGCTTGACCGCATTGACCAATGCCTCCTGCAAGCCAAGCCGAAGATCGGATTGCCACTTGGGAGGTACATCTGCCAGCAATAGATCCAAGACAGGACGCAAATGGAGAGTGGAGGCGAAGCTAACAGTGCCCCACCTGCGACCAACCGGACGCAGTGAGATAGCAATCACTTAGTGTAACCTCAACGCTTTCAATCAGATGAACTAACAATTTGAACCCAGTCAAACTTTGAACCGTACAGTTCCTAAAACAATCAGACTCCAAATGAACCGATGCCAAATCGCTATAACTGATTGCAACTACGAGCGATGTTGAGATTCTCTACCGAATCTCAATTATGTATCTTAAAAATCTATATCTATAGTAGCACAGAGGTTAGCACCCCTCCATTCTAAGATTGGATGCTACAAGTAAGCTTTCATTACGTCCTACGGCTCAGTTTCCAATCTGCTTTGGTTCAGATGAATCAGATGAATATCATATGAAGCTTATTGAGTTGCAAGCCTCACAGTAGAGCTTGCATAGGTAGCAATACGGTTGCCAAAGCCGCTTTGAGGAACTTGAAGATGTAATTTTTTAGTGAAATCCGATGTCAAGTGCTGGCGTTGACTAGTGAAAAATGTAACTGTAGTCGCATACCGCAGAAGAGAAACTTCTGACCTTCAAGGCTAGTTATGGGTTTGTTCGCTGGCTAGGTACTGAAGTTAAATAGTGAGCTGATGTTACGAGGGAGGAGTGCTCCGAATGGGCAGCGTCAAGTTACTGAATGCATTTATCGATAATCTCTCGATGGTAGAACTGCTAGAGAAGCTTACCCACGGAGTTGTTTATACCCCAAACGTTGATCACCTGGTTAAGCTGCAAACCGATCGCGAATTTTTTGATGCTTACAACAGTGCTGACTTCAGAACCTGCGACAGCAAGATTTTGTTTTACGTTTCTAAGCTTTTAGGTTCGCCCTTTAAGGAAAAAGTTTCAGGTTCCGACCTCTTTCCTGCATTTTGTAATTATCACAAGAACAACAAAGATATCAGTATCTTTCTGCTGGGGGCGCGGGAAGGCATAGCGCGAGAAGCGCAACAGAGAATTAACGCCAAAGTAGGCCGCCAAATTGTTACAGGTACGCATTCTCCCTCATTCGGCTTTGAGAAGGATGAAGCGGAATGCGATCGAATTATTGAATTGATTAATGCCTCTGGGGCAACCGTGTTAGCGGTCGGCGTAGGTGCACCCAAGCAGGAAAAATTTATTTATAAGTATAGGGATCGCTTCCAGCATGTGAAGATCTTTTTAGCAATTGGCGCAACTATTGATTTTGAAGCTGGCAATGTTGCCCGCGCGCCAAAGTGGATTAGCGATCTAGGGCTAGAGTGGTTTTATCGCCTTATCTCAGAGCCACGCCGCCTGTGGAAGCGTTACTTGGTAGAAGGCCCTACCTTCTTTTGGTATGTCTTGCTGCAAGTTGTCAATCTGTATGTCAATCCTTTTGAGAGTGCTGGCAACTTGGACAAGAAACCAACCTGTAAAAATATTGCTAAAGCGGTTGATGCATAGAATTTGTAATAGATAAGATTCAATATTTTGAAAGAATCCTGAGAAGCTAACAGCTCCTCAGGATTTATGCTGTTAGGGCGAACTGCAACAGGTCACATAATGTCCGGGAAAGCACCGACATAAGGGTGAGAAAAAATGGTTTTTAATGAGGTTGTGATCATTAACTGATCTCTAGCATTTAACATTGGCTGAATTGCTGTAAAGGAATTGCTGTAAAGACTTTTCAACTCGCTTTGATTAGCGATCGCCCTTCACTCATGTCGATTCAAAAATTTCCGTTGGCTACCGTCAACAAAATTAGACACTACATTCAGTCCGCCCTCGTGTTAACTGAAACAGCGCAGCAGTCTCAGGTATGGGCTGGGCTAGACGAGACGGAGGAACCGCCTGAACCTGAATCACTGGATGACCTCAGTGGTCTATTTACCTTTGGCGGATTAGATCCTGAAGAGATACTGGCTCCCGGAAGTCAATGGTTCATCAGTACGGTAAATCCGGCAGCAGCGCTATCAAAGCTGCCTGGATTGCGGTTGAAACCAGAGTATCGCTGGGTTAGCTATCTGTATCGAGATCAGCAAGAAGGCATAGGGCTAGTATTTGCGATTCCAGCGCCTTTGAGTACAACCGCTTGTTTAGAGAAAGCCCTGACCCAAAGTCGAGATATGACCCAGCCGCCGCTACCTGAAGGGGCCTTGGGAAATTTCATGGAAGCAATTGATGGCGATCGCTCTGCCGCTTCTTTTCTAGTTGCCTCTCTGTTACGTCGTGAACTTCAAGAGTTTGGAGCCCTAGGACAACGCTGCGACTGGAGCCATCATCGGTTGATTGATGCAGCTCCGCCCCAAGCGAACTGGCGATGGCAAGGTGAACCGCTCCCTGATCTGTCTCCCAAAGTCAAAATTCTGCCCAACGGCCAGGCCGCTACTGAGTTTTTTACCTGTCGCGTTCGTAATCCTGTTGCGCTCTATCGTCATCTAGATCAGTACCCCATAGAACACTACAAACCCAAGAGCTTGGATAAAGCGATCGCAGTTGCTTACCGATAAAAATGGAGAAGAGTAAGGACAAACCCCATCTCTTCTCCAGTAACTTACAGCGCTTTGCGCTTGCTTTAGCCACAGCCCCGTCACAAAAATAGCCTTATCGCAACAATAGAGGCACAATTGCTTGCGCCTCTATTGCTTTGCACTAATGCTTTACACCAATAGGTTGGGATTAGCTGGCAACGACTTGAATTTCAACCGATGCCGAAACTTCTGGGTGTAGTTTGATATCCACTCTATAAGTTCCCAACTTATGAATATCAGGAACAGTCATGTTGCGGCGATCGACTTCCATGCCGGTGGTTGCTTGGATCACATCTGCCACATCTTGGTTGGTCACTGTTCCAAAGATCGCATCCTTTTCGCCAACCTGCTTAGCAATCGTCAGCACGGTTGCCTTCTCTAGAGCAGCTTTTTGAGCTTCGGCTTCTTTTTTCAGTTCCAGCAGACGCTGCCGCTCAGCCTCGCGTCGCCGCTCTACTTGCTTAAGAATTCCGGGCGTGGTGTGAACCGCCAACTTTTGGGGTAGGAGATAGTTACGGGCATAGCCAGGCGCAACTTCAACTAAATCTCCAGCCCGACCGAGCTTACTAATATCTTGACTTAAGACCAACTGAACCCGTTTTGCCATGAGCGTTCCCCTATACCTATCTTTACTCTCTAGATAGAGTTATAAATCTACCCATTTTCTTAGCCGACTTTCCATCGTAGCGAAATGGAATAGGTGAGCGCAAGCTATCTTTGAAAAAAATTGTCTAAGTCTTAGTACTATAACCCAAGTCCCACCCAATTAAAGGCGATATGATCACTAGGCGATCGCTCGCAGTCTCACCCCTCTAAATCCTGACCTCTGGCTAGATGACAACTTTTATTAGCTTAAACGCTCAAACTATCGCTCGCATTGAACTTACCCCTGTTCAAACCGTTATTGAACCCTGGATCCAATCTGGAACGATCGCTGCCCATGAACAAGAACTCCAGTTTCAAATTGACTATCCCCGTGATCCAACTGATCCCAGGGAGCTATCGGAGATTCCCGAAATTCGGCTCTGGTTTTTGCGGCTAGATGCTCACTATCCTTGGCTACCTTACTTGCTAGATTGGGAAACTGAGCTAGCCCGCTACACGGCAATGCTAGTGCCCCACCAATTTGGTTTAGAGGGAATTCAATACAATCCAGAAGCACTAGAGATTTTTGTGATGCACAAGGTGTTTTCAATGATGGACTGGATGCAGAAGCAGGGCATCGCCAGCCGCACGAAAATCAAATTTATGACAAAGATGCTGGGCTATGAGTTAGAAGATGACTTTTTCGATCTGGTTGGGTTTTGATCTCTACCAGCGCCCGTCTCTGCAAAATTCTACCTCTACAAAAGCCAGAACAAGGGCAACGCACTTGCTGCCCTTGTTCTCCATCAACTTACCTGGAAGCGAGCGTCTTACTCAGCCACACTAATCAGATCCCGTGACCCAACTGCGATCGTTGGAGCGGCGATCCCCGCAGGTTTGAACTGATCCATCGGCTGCTGTGCCAGAAGTGGCAGAACTTGTCGGGCATGCGCCGCCACCTCTACCGTTTTGGCATCATAGGTTTGAGTGGCCAGCTTTGGATAGACCCCAATGCCAATGATGGGAACCAGCAGACAGAGGGCAATGAAAGCTTCGCGAGGCTTGGCATCCGTGAGGACAGTATGGGCAGTTAGCTGAGTATTTTCTGACCCGTAGAATACCGTCCGCAGCATGGACAGCAAGTAAATCGGCGCTAGAACAACCCCGACTGCCGCCAATCCAACAATCGCTATTTTGAAAGCTGTGCTGTAAGCATCGCTGGTGGCAAAGCCCAGGAAAACTGAGATTTCGCCAACAAAGCCGCTCATGCCAGGCAAGGCCAACGATGCCATTGAACCCGCAGTAAACAGAGCGAACACGGTCGGCATTGTCTTGGCCATGCCGCCCATCTCGTCCATTACCAGGGTGTGGGTGCGCTCATAGGCCACTCCCGATAAGAAGAAGAGAGCGGCAGCAATTAAACCGTGGGATACCATTTGCAGAACGGCACCGCTCATTCCCAAATCGGTGAAAGCGGTAATGCCAATCAGGACAAACCCCATGTGTGCGATCGAAGAGTAAGCCAATCGGCGTTTCAGATTTGTTTGAGCGAAAGCGGTCAACGAAGCATACACAACACTGACTGCACCCAAAACCGCCAGCACTGGCGCAAAGTAGAGATGGGCGTCTGGCAAAATGCCCATGTTGATGCGGATTAGAGCGTAACCTGCCATTTTTAGCAGAACGCCTGCCAGAATCATGGAGACTGGAGCAGGAGCTTCACTATGGGCATCCGGCAACCACGTATGCAGAGGGAAAATGGGCAGCTTGACGCCAAAAGCAACCAGAAAAGCAGCGTACATCAGCAGTTCAAAGGGGAGGGAGTAATCCTTCAGCCCCAACTCCTGCATGTTGAAGGTGACGTTGCCGCCATAGAAAGCCATTGCCAAAGCCGCAACCAGAATGAAAATGGAAGCGATCGCCGTATACAAAATGAACTTAGTAGCTGCATATTGCCGCCTTTGCCCTCCCCAAGTGGCAATCAGCAAATAGACCGGAACCAGCTCCAGTTCCCACACCGTGAAAAACAGAAGCAAGTCCTGCGCTACGAAGACTCCAATCTGGGCGCCGTACATCGTCAGCATCAGGAAGTAGAACAGGCGAGGCTTGTAGCTAATCTTCCAGGAAGCGAAGATAGCCAGTGTGGTAATCAGTCCTGTAAGAATGACAAACGGCATGGACAGACCATCAACTGCCAGCGACCAGTTCAAGCCAATTTGGGGAACCCAGGCATAGTTCTCAACCAGTTGGAAGCCTGCATCGCTAAAGGTGTATTGCTTCCAGAAGGTGTAGATGATTAGTGCAAACTCGGTCAAGGCTACTCCCAGCGCATAGGAGCGAACCGTCTTGCCTTCCTTGTCTGGCAGAAATGGAATCGGTAGCGATGCCAGCAGGGGAAAGAGAATAAGAACCGTAAGCCAGGGAAATTGTGTAGTCATGATGGGAGCCTACCCAATAAAGTTCAGATGATGTGGAGGTTTCAGGTTGCTGGATTAGCTGCTTGAAGGGCAACCCATCGCTCAGTCCGTAAAAGAGGCGCACCTGCCTTGAAGAGGAAGGCTAGATGCTGGGCACTCTCGTACTTGACTTAACAAGATGCGAGCAACGCGCAACGCCGCTGAACCCGTTAATCGGAGGGTAGTAGTCTGAGGGCTAATTGTCCTGAGGCTAGAGATCCTGAGACTAAGAGGCTGTGACCTTGGCACCTCTTCCGTAAGACAGCCGGTTAAGACTAAGCGAAAAACAGTTGAATCATTACAGGTGAAACAGTGAGCAGATGTGCTTACCTTTGTTTACGAAACCAGCATAACTCATTTGTAAAGTTAAATTAAGTTATATGCAAAAACTTTCTAAAAAACTTTTACATCTTTAGCCAATATTTCAAAAGATAAAGCATGGATATTCCCCTAATGATCTGGAGCCTTTGCCAGGAAATAGTTTAAGCATCCGTAGCCGAAGGTGATTTAGGACACAAATCTGTAAGCATTTACTCGTAAATCTTGCAATATTCTGTTACAGAATTCCCTTTTGGGGACTACAAAGCGATCGCTTACCGCTCCGGATATATTTCTTCATAATGTCTGGAGATCTTGAAAATCTTTCTTGAAATCCATTCTTCAGACTTTAGGCTACGCTAGCCCTAACCCAACTTAAACAAGGACTACGTGCCATGACTGGAATGGAGCCTTTTGTAGATCCGCTTGCTGGAGGCTTGGTCGGCATCGTTATAGACATTGCCAAAAAAGTGGGAGGAAGCGCAGTGCAGGCAGTGGGCGATCACCGTCAGGCTGCGGCTGCCCTGAAAAAGTATGAGGAAAAGTATCGAGCCCGCTACGGCAAGCTGAAGCTATTGGGCATGCAGCAAGCGATGAGTCTAGAAACGATCTATACCTATGTGCGGTTTCTAGATTCATTGAGCATTCGGCAGTTTGAATCTTTAGAATCTTTAGAAGCAGCCTATCGGAATGGGTTGCGGCGAAAATTTCAGCTGCGAGAGCCTTCTAAGCTAGGGGGGGCAGTAGTTGCCAACAAAGAGCAGTACCTCATGGTCTTAGGTGCGCCAGGAGCCGGGAAGTCTACCTATCTACGCCGGGTAGGTCTGGCAGCCCTCAATGGAAAAGCTGGCAGCTACGCCCATGAATGTATTCCCGTATTTTTGGAGCTAAAGCGGTTTAACCGGGATCAGGTTGATTTGAAGAAGGAGATCATCGAGGAACTGCAACACTTTGGCTTTCCTGAATTGGGCGAGTTTGCTACAAAAGCTTTAGAACAAGGCAGGTTGTTGATTTTACTGGACGGGTTGGACGAAGTGCCTAAGGTAAATTTGAATGCCGTCATGGAGGCCATTCAGAACTTCGTAACCCAATACGATAAAAACCGCTTTATTGCCTCTTGTCGGATTGCGGCTTATCGTTCGACCTTTCACAAGTTCCGGGACATTGAACTCGCTGATTTTGACGATCAACAAATTAGGCAATTTATCCACAACTGGTTTCAGTCCGATCTGGATAAACAAACAGGTACTGCCGAGAAGTGCTGGGAGATTTTAAATGAAGACGGTAACAAAGCTGCCAAGGAACTGGCCCACACGCCCTTGTTGTTAACCTTCCTCTGTTTAGTGTATGACCGGACTCAAGGCTTTCCGAGTAAACGAGCAGCCCTCTATCGTAAAGCGCTCGATATTTTGTTGGAGGAATGGGCGGCCGAAAAGCGGATTACACCTGGCGAAGTCTATCAAGGTTTGAATACGGATTTGGAAAAGGTACTGCTCTCTGAGATCGCCTATCAGGGTTTTGTCAACGATCAGCTGTTTTTTCGGCAGGAAGATCTGGTTGAGCAGATCAAGACATTTTTGGCAGATACGGTGGATAAACCCAAGTATTTAAATGGCAAGGCGGTACTGGATGCCATCGTAATTCAGCAAGGCATTTTGGTGGAACGGGCCGAAGATATTTTCTCGTTTTCTCACCTGACGCTTCAAGAATATTTGGTGGCGCAATATATTAGTCAGGATGCAACAGAGATTCAAACGCTGGTAGAGCAACACCTAACTGAGCAACGCTGGCGAGAGGTATTTTGTCTGGTAGCAGGTTCAGTGCAGAATGCCGATAAGCTGTTGGCAACCATGGAAAAGACGGCTCAAGGTTATATCAATACTCCCAAGTTGCGATCGCTCCTAGCTTGGGCAGACGAGGCGACAAAAGATTCGGAGGGCAACTATAAGCCCGCGGCAAAAAGAGTTGGGGCAATCCTGCTGGCCCGTGCCCGCGCTCTTGATCTGGACCTCGACTTGGCCCGAGGTCGTGCCCTGGCCCTGGCTCTGGCTCTTGACTTGGCTCGCGCCCTTGACTGCACCCTTGATCTAGCCCTGGCCCGGGCCTTTGCGCTCGACCGGGCCCTTGACCTCGACCTTGACCTGGCCCGCTCGCGATCGCGGGCCCTTGATCGCGCCCGTATCCGCGTCCGTGATCTTCAAAAAATCAAACTCTTTAAGTCCGTCAAGTTCTCTAAGCTGATTGATCAGTTTGAAGCGCTCAAATCTGAAATTCCGGATGATAATCAACCGAATGAAGCCCGACGAGCCTTCGCCGAGCGTATCCTCCAGCTTTGGTTCAATGCCTTTAACCTCGACCCCGAACTCGTGAAGCTTTCCGAAGAAGAGACAACCGCTTTACAAAACTACCTTTACGCTAATGAACTGATGGTGCGTTGCAAAGAAGCTGCTGTGCGGGTATCGGAGAAAGCTTGGGCGGGGATCGAAGAGCGGATACTGAAACCCCCAACTGCACTGTAAAGAGCAAACCCACCTGGCTCAAAGGGCGTCCGAAAGGGGAGGCTGTCAAGGCGCTGTTTTCGAGGAAGGTTCCTCTTCGATGCGATCGCACAATGGCAGTTGAGGCAGATGCGGTTGCACCACAGGGATTAATTAGCAGTGGCGATCGGTAATTTAGCGCTTGAACTTCCAGATGCAGGCTGAAATAAAGTTTGTTGTAATGTGAGCCACGATCGGGATGAGCAAATTGCCACTGGCGATAGCGCTCCCGCCCAACACGCTGCCAATCACCGTTGCCCAAATCACATAAGCCCACTGCTGCGAACCGCTGTAGTGCAGCACTCCAAAACATAGACTAGAGATCAGCAAGCCAAACCAGTTTAAGCCGATTGCAGGCAACATCACGCCCCGAAACAGCAGTTCTTCGCTCATGCCGGGCAGTAGTCCCAGCCAAATTAGATCGGGGAACGCTAGCGGCTTGAGGATCAGCGTCAGGTAATAGTCTGCGTTTTGGCGATAATCTGCCCAAAGGCGATAGACCAGGCTACTAGCCAGGCTAATGCCTATACCGAGACCGATCCCCCACAGCACCGAGAAACCCGACCAGTCTAGCCTCAGCAGGGCAGCAGAATGATCGAACAGCAGCCAGAGACGGGAGATGAGAAGCAGCACCACGGCCGTTAACCCCATCGCCATCAAAATCTGGGTGCGAGTCAGCGGCTCAAGGTGAGGCTTGGGAGAAAGTTCTTCAGGCACGGGCGCAAGACAGACAGGACATGCTTTGATTCTAGGTGATGGCTGTAGGTAACAGGCTCCACCGCCATAGACTTTACATCAACAGACTTTATATCAGACTTTACCAAATTCATAGCGGTTGAATTTGCCCTAAAGCCGGACGCAGCGCGGCAGTGCTGATCCCGGCTCGGTGAGCCACCAGAACGCCTAATGCCTCTAGATAAGATTCAACCTCCAGGATGGGCAACCCTAAGCGATCGCCTTTAACATTGAGCCGCGTCTGATTATCCTTCACTGCAATAATCTGAGTTCGAGACTGGCTAAAACTAAGCACCGCACTGCCGCCGCAGGCTGTGGCTGGAATTATCACAGCATCGACCTGATCGGCCCACAGATCCAGCGATCGCCCTGAGCTGGGCAGGACAAACTGAGGGGCGCGGCTGAGTCCCACCAGGACGCAAGGCAAAAACGTATGACCTAATTCTTCCGCTGCCGAGCGGGGTGATAATTCTGGTTCTAATGGCAATGGCAACAAAGCGGGGGCATGGGCACAGGGAACTTGCAAATGGCGCACCACCAGATGGCTAATCACCGCTTCGGCTCCTGCCAGCGGATCGACCCCTTGTCCCTGGCGATACTCCATGAGGGCAGTGCTGCCTGTGTCATCGGGAAAGCGAGCCACTACAGCGATCGCCTCTGCCTTTGCAGTTTTGATCAGCTTCTCTGCTGCCCGCAGTAAACTATCCGGGTTCTGAATTGTGCCCCAAGTTGCACCAGAGGCAGCAGTGCGAAGTTCCACGCCCAAAGGCGCATCGGTGACTATGTAGTCAGTCAGGTTTAACCCTAACGTTGCCCTGGCT
This sequence comes from Coleofasciculaceae cyanobacterium, assembly GCA_036703495.1. Lineage (GTDB taxonomy): Bacteria > Cyanobacteriota > Cyanobacteriia > Elainellales > Elainellaceae > Drouetiella. Next base: position 1,907 of record DATNOY010000256.1, on the reverse strand, counting down.
GCATCGGCGGCTTGCAGATGACGCAGCTTCAGATCTGGATCAATGCCCTGATCCAGCACTAATCCCACCCGATTTTGATGCACCGGACGCAAGCCCCAATGCCCTGCCGCAAACTGATCGAGTCCATATCCTTCTACATAGAAAGCGTTGGGCAGCGACCAGTAAAGCTGGGCTCCATTCAGGACATTGGGATGGGTGATCAGCCGATCGGACACCTGGGCGATCGCCCGCGCTACCGGCAAGGCATCACCGGCGTAGCCACCAATAGCTGCCCCAATGCCCGTCGGGACAATTAAAACTACTGTGTAAGGACGCTGATTCAAATTGTTCTGACCGAAGTTTCAGGAATTAAAAACTCAGTAGGGGTAGTGACGACGGCTTCCAGGGTCGCCATTTGCCGATCGTCATCCACCGCCACGATCGCCCAGCGCAACGGCTCCCCCCACTTTTGCAATTCTGTGGCGATCGCCTGCTGCAATTGCTGGGGAGAAGACTGAAGAGCAACTTCCACCGTCAAAAACCGGGTCAGCATTTCACCTACTTACCTTTTGCCTTTTGGAATTGCCCAAATTGCAAGTTGTAGACCGTATCCTCTTTTTCAGTTTCTAGCTTGATGTCAGAACGAGGATAGGAGACACAGAGCAGCGCAAAGCCTTGAGCTTGCAGCTCAGGACTGACCCCCATCGCATCGGTTTGATCGACTGTTCCTTCGGTGATTAAGGCCGCACAGGTGGTGCAGATGCCTGCATTGCAGGAGGTGGGAAGATCCAGCCCGGCCGCTTGAGACGCGGATAAAATCGTCTGGTCTTCGGGCACAGTCAGGACATGCGTGTTGCCCTGGTGATGAATTTCAACGGTGTACGTGTTTGACATAGGAAAAAATTAGTCGGAAGACTTCCAACGGCAGTAGGCTTTACTTCTACCTATAGCAGACTAGGGGCATGGAGCGATCGCCCCACACATCACAAATCTGATCCCAGCTCGGCTAGTTTTGAACAGGAGCAAATGGTTCACATTTGCTCCGTTCATGCCTGGCTATGCAGGAAAGGTGCGATTGAACTCTTCAATCAAGTCATCAATCTCTTCAAGGGCTTGATTGACATCAATCCGTAAGGTGCCTAAATCGGGTTGCTCCAGGAGGCGCACCAGGGCATCTCGCTTACTCTCAATTAGCTTGAAGCGATCGCGCAATTCTTTGGGGTCTTGTTGTAAATCCGACATTCTGGCTCCGTTCTTCGCTGCTGGTTTTTGAGTTTCTATCTTGAGACACCAAGATAGTGAATAATTGTGAAGTAGGTTGCTCGTCTCACGAACTTGACCCAATGAACATGTTACGCCAAATTTCTCTAGGAGCGGTGGGCTTAGTAGTCGGTGGAATTCTCACCATTGTCGGCTTTGTGGCCTACGCTACCGACAATCCGACACTCAATCTGGTGGGTTTTTTTTACGGCATTCCCCTACTTTTGGGCAGTTTGGCGTTAAAGTCATCCGAACTCAAACCTGCTCCCCTGACGCACCCTACTACGCCTGAGGTGCTGGCGCTACGGGAACAGCAGGCCACTGAAACGCAAAACCAAATTCGTAAAGATGTCACGCGCTATCGCTATGGGCAAGAGGTGCATCTAGATACTGCCCTAGAGCATTTGGGACTCAGCCCTAGCGATGAGGAGCGCCCAACCCTGCGGGGCGTGCGAGAGGAAGACTGGAATGGATCGTATGCGCTGGTTCTAGAATTCGACTCAACGCTGACTCCGTTTGAAACCTGGCAAGCCAAACACGACAAAATTGAGCGTTTCTTTGGCCCAGGTTTACGCGTTGAACTGTCCCAACCGGCCGATGAAAAAGTTGAGGTGGCTTTAGTTAGCACTCCTGGAAGCCAGCCTTAACTACCCTTCATCAGGTTGTCA
>DATNOY010000255.1:0-11712 GCA_036703495.1 Coleofasciculaceae cyanobacterium | reverse complement strand
TAAATCGCGTCAAATTTTCTAAAAGCCTCGCGGAGCGAGGCTTTTAGACAATTTGACGCAGGAAAATGAGTTTGCCGCGAAATGCTATCGTAGAGAGCATTTCGCGGCAAGATCGAGCAAATGAGTCCAAATTCCAGTTTTTTAAGGGAATCCGTTAAGTTTTCTGTATTAGATGTTTGGGGCGGGCATTGCTTACCTCAAAATCCTGCCGTTACTCTGCTCCTTCGATCGGGGCAAACCCTTGACGCTGAATGTTTTCAGTAATGGTTCGGGGTTCCAGGAATTGCAGCAGATAGTCGGGTCCGCCTGCTTTGGAGCCAACACCCGAGAGCTTAAAGCCGCCGAACGGTTGCCGCGAGACGATCGCTCCGGTGGTTCCTCGGTTAATGTACAGGTTGCCCACCTCAAACTCAGCCTCAGCCTGCTGAATATGAGACGGCGTGCGGGAGTAAAGTCCGCCGGTGAGGGCGTAGTTGGTGCCATTGGCGATCGCCAACGCCTGATCAAAATTCTGGGCTTTGATTACCGCCAGAACCGGTCCAAAGATTTCTTCCTGGGCAATTTTGGCCGTTGGTGCCACATCCGTGAAGATGACTGGCCCAACGAAATAGCCAGGTTCCGGTGAGGGCATTTCTAGGGCTACCGTGGCTTCTTCTTTGCCCTTCTCAATATAGGCCCGGATGCGGTTCTGGGCCGCCGCGTCGATCACTGGGCCAACTTGGGTACTGGGATGTTCGGCCGCTCCAATGTTGAGCGATCGCGTGGCTTCCACCAAGCGCGATACAAAAGCCTCGTAAATTGGCGCTAGGACAATCACCCGCGAACAGGCAGAACATTTCTGGCCGCTATAGCCAAAGGCAGAGTAGACGACTCCTTGCACCGCCTGATCCAGATCGGCACTTTCATCGACAATGACGGCATTTTTCCCCCCCATCTCAGCAATCACCCGTTTCAGGTGCTTCTGTCCGGGCCGCAATTCGGCAGCGTCGCGGTAGATTTGGCAGCCTACTTCTTGCGATCCGGTAAACGTGATCATGTGGACATCGGCATGTTTAACCATATGTGCCCCCACCGTTGATCCTTTGCCTGGTACAAACTGGAACACGCCTTTGGGAATACCGGCTTCAATCAAGATTTCGGCTAGCTTGGCGGCAATCACCGACGAAGGTTCTGCCGGTTTCAGTAAGGTGCAGTTGCCGGCCACCAGCGAAGCCACCGTCATGCCGGTAGGAATAGCTAGCGGAAAGTTCCAGGGAGAGATGATCAGCGAAATGCCGCGAGGCTGGTAGTGGTAGCGGTTGGTTTCGCCGGGCACATCATAGTGAACGCCTTGCTCCAATCGCTCCATTTCATCGGCATAGTAACGGCAGAAGTCGATCGCCTCAGATACTTCTGGATCCGCTTGTCCCAAGGCTTTACCCGTTTCCAGCACCATCCAGGCAGAAAGTTCTGCCCGTCGTTGTTCCATTAAGTCAGCTGCTTTGCGCAGGATGTTGGCGCGGTCTTTGGCAGGCGTGCGTTTCCAGGCAGGGAAGGCTGCTTTGGCCGCTTGAATGGCCTGTTCGGCTTGCTCCACGCTGAGCAAACCTACCCGACCGACTACCTCAGCAGGATTAGAAGGATTGACGGATTCGATCGCATTCAGCGTATTCACAAACTCGCCATTTACCAAAGGTAGATAGGTTTTGCCTAGCTGCTGCCGCACTGATTGCAAGGCCGTAGTGGCGCGATCGCGTTCCTCAACCACGGCATAATCCGTATCGGGGACATTATGAAATTTGCCAGTGGATGGTGCTGCTGGTTTTTTTGCCTGTCCGTTCAGCTCCTGCATTACGGGCGGAGCCAGCAATTCTTCGACCGGGCGTTCTTCCAGATTTTGCCGCAGGAAAGAGCTATTGGCCGTGTTTTCTAGCAGACGGCGAATCAGGTAAGCCATACCGGGAATCAAGTCTCCGTAAGGGCAGTAAACCCGAACTCGGAAGCCTTGATCGACCAAAGCTTTGGCCAGTTTATCCGCCATGCCATACAGCACCTGTAGCTCAATCCGGCGACGAGGAATGTTGAGTTCTTTGGCAATGGCGATCGCCTGCGCTTGCGATCGAACGTTGTGGCTGCCGATAGCCGCATACAGATATTCATGGTTTTCTAACAGCAGGCGAGTCAGCTGCTCAAAGCTGGCATCGGTTGAAGATTTATCTGAGAAGACGGGCTGCGGCCAGTCATGCTGGGCGGCTTTGATGGTTTCCTGATCCCAGTACGCCCCCTTGACTAGACGCACGGTAATCGGGTTGCCACGCCGTTTGGCCCACTCAATCCAGCTTTTGAGATCTTGCTCAGTATCCCGGAGGTAGGCTTGTAGTGTGACGCCGAGATCCGTGCGATCGCGAAATTCCTCTTCCATGAGGATTTTTTGCAGAATGGCGATCGTCAAATCTTTGTAGCTGTATTGCTCCATGTCAAAGTGAACTGCCGCCCCTAACTCCTGGGCGCGTCGGAGCAGAGTGCGGATGCGATCGCTCACCTTGGCTTCGCTACCCTGCGGATCGAGCGGATCGAACTGGGAATAAAACGCGGTCAGCTTCACGGAAACCTGCACTTTAGAAAGGGGCTGTCCGTCGGCTGTATCGATTAAATCTATAGTTGACCAGCGCTTTGCCGCTTCAGTGAGCTGCGCCATCATCTCGAGATAGCGATCGAGGTAAGACTGCGCCTCAATCTCAGTAATCACGGCTTCACCTAGCAAATCGACGGTAAACGCCATTTTGTTTTTGCGAAGTTGTTCGATCGTCTTGATGGCCTGCTGAATGGTTTCGCCAGAAATGTACTTGCGGGCTAATGTTTCCACGGCAGTAGAAACGGTCGTGGCTGCCGTTTGCCCGGGTAAGGAATCGGGGCTAGCAAAACTTAGGAGTCCTTTAAGGGCACTAGGCAACTCTACCGACGGATCGCCTAAATATTCCTGCATGTGACGCGCAATTTCGGCTTTATTGTGCAGCGCAGGCAAGCAGTCAATAAAGCGAAAGAGCTGCACCCGCAACCCCGGATTGCTCATGGCAAAGCCCAGTAATTTGTCATCCCAGCGCATCTGATCGCGAATTTGGGATAGGAACGATCGGTTTTCTCGAGTTGCCGACAAAAGCTGACGGGCAATCGCTTGAGTTTGACTTTCGTATTGAGTTGTAGAAATTTGTGTCACCACAGCTAGTATTCCCCTCAGTCAAGAAGTGCAAGGTCAGCAAAATGGGTGAGGAGTGGCTGTATCCTTGCATTACTCTATTTTGGACGCTGAAGGGATGCTTGACATCTGTAGGATGTCAAGGATAAGGAACAAAGCCAAGACCAATTCTCTACAGCCTGCTTTGACCTAAAGGCGAATGGACAAACGCTCTCAAGAGTTCGCCAGACGCTGCCAAGCCCTGAAGACGGGCAGCATGATAGCCCAGCACGATTAAAAAAAACAAGATTTGAAATTTAGGATTGCGGACAATAGGCAAGTAAAAAGCTCGAATTCGCTGGCCGGTGAGCAGTTCTAGGGACAGGTGGAGACTAGCGATCGCAAAACCGCTAAACAAGACAATTCCAAAGGCATGAAAGGCGATCGCTTGCTGCCAATCGCCCCGCGCCACTGCCATGAACGATCGGGTCAGCCCCCAACCCGGACAGGGAATCCCAGTCCAGCGCAGGAGTGGGCAACCCCAAAACGACAGAGTCAGCCCCTGGTTAAATGCATAACTGCCCCCAATCGGCAGGAGGGCGATCGCCAAGTATCCTAGACGATGACGCCGCTCTTGCCGAGATAAAGTTGTAGATTGCAGCAAGCTAGCCATGGTGAGAATCGGCTTGTTCCAACACTCTAGGTCTAGCTTCAGAGGGCATATGGATTAAATCCCAGCCAAAACAGCTCAGGTAGAGCACTACCGTAGCGGCTTGTTGAAAGAAAACTAACCCAATTGTTTTGAGGAAAAAATTGGCTTCGGATTCTGCATAAACCGCCATCGAGCTACCTGCCAGCAAAGCGATCAAAATCAGAAAAGTAATCTTGCGATGCTTCAATTTCATGGTCAGTTCATAGCTTCAGTTCATAGCTGTTTTCAATGGAATACAGTCCAGATTATTTGTTGCAAGTTGTGTAGATTCTTCAAAAAATAATCTGGTTGTATTCAGGTGCAAAGCACTATACTGTCTCAGCTGATTAGCCAAACGCCAGATATCCCAAGAGAAAAATTGATCCAAACGGCACGAGTGCAACTAACAGGAGCCAGGGCGATTTTCCTAACTTTTTGCAAATTTTGGTCCAAGCAATGATCAGCTTAACGGCCGCCGCAATATTGATGCAGGGAATCACAGACAGGATCGTCCAAAGGGTAGGATTTTCCTCATCGCCAGCCTGAAATGCTGCATAGGTTCCTAAAATGGGAATCCAGGCAAACCAAGGATTTGGGACGCCACATTTCGTGAAAATGGTTTGACAAAAGAAAGCCGCAATTAAGTAGACAACCAAGATCAGAACGATCTGGGCTGGGCTGAGTTCGCTAGCAGTGTCAGAGTAATCTGCCTGAGCTAGCAGCAAAGGCATTGCACTGCTTACAGAATGAATGAAAGGTTGAATAGTAATTGACATAAAGCCCTGATACCTAAGCTAGAACGGTTAATGAGGGACTACAGTGCTCTTAATCCGTAAACTTGAGATGCCGCAAACTTGAGACAACACAAACTTGAGACAACGCAAACTTGAGATAAAGAGTGTATGAAACCACACTTAATCTAGTCCAAGAATCTAGGAGTGTCAGAGAAATTACTTTTCCTAACTAAAAATGTAAATTTTTGTTGCTGAAAAGCCTAGGATCTAGTGTCCTGTCATGGTTTTAATCGTCGGTATCCCATCTTTAAAGACCAAACTTGATTACGAATTTAATTAAACCCGAAAGTCAATTAATTCACGATTCTTAAGAACTTTTTGTGGGGTCTTCCATCCCATAAAAAATTCTTGACAGAACCCTAAAAATCTAGGGCGATGTACAACTTGCTGGCTGGAAAGACTCAATTTTCGGCTGAATGGAGATCTCACCATCTCTAGAATCTGGTTTTCTTAACACATCTAGAATCACCGTCTCTAAACCAAGAAACCGGGTTTCTGAATAAGCGCTCTAGAACGAAGATCCAGGCTGTTGTAGAAACTCAAGCTCTGCCGGTGTACTAGTTCGTCCTAAGATTGAGTTGCGGTGCGGAAATCGTCCAAAGCGCTGGATTACTGCTTGATGCCGCAGCGCAAAGTCATAAGTATCCTGTAATTCTGGAGCAGCTTCGCTGAGCTGCCGAAATAGCTCAACCGATCGCTGCTGATCCAGCAAATTCTCGCTGTGCTCTAGCGGTAAATATATGAAAATCCGCTGAACTGGCTGCAGCTGTTGGTCAAACCCTTGGGCGATCGCTCCCTTAGCGATATTCACAGCTTGCCGATCAGTCGCAAAAGACCTTGCCTCTCCTCGAAACAAGTGGCGGGAAAATTGATCTAGCAAAATCAGCAATGCTAGACAGCCTTGGGGAGACTGCTGCCAATGCGCTAGTTTTCCAGTAGCAGCTTGCTCATATAGCGACAGAAAGCGATCGCGAATCTCTTGATCAACCTGGGGATTTTTGCTAAACCAAAGTTTGCGCCGCTTTGGGTAAGTAGTATCCTCTGCTTGAGGTACTCCCAGCCAAAAATCTAATACCGCTTGCATGACCCCTGCACCAAGTCCTAATATCGTCAGCCACAGAGAAGCTAGTGCGGTTGAACAGGAGTCGGCGCTACGATTTGAGGAGGGGTAGCACCCATCTGACCCTGCTGCCGCAGCAGTTCAGCTTGTCGTTGCCGAAAATCAGTCGCTTGTGTGTTAATGATCTGCTGCTGGTCGTGGCTGAACTGGTAGGGATCACGGATGTTGCCTTGTTGAGCCCGATGCATCAGATTGAACATACTATTGAGATTGCTGAGATCGCCATTGTTACTGGCATCTCGATCGCTGCTGCCCACCGGAGTTTGTAGATCTAAACTGCTGGTTTGGGCCTGAGCAGGTTGAGAAATTCCTGCAAGCGTCACGCTGGCTAGCAGGCTGAGCGTGACCCAGGCTGACTTTTGAACAAAATGAGATGTAAGGACTGGTTTCATAAGACTTCTAGCTTCAAATACCCAAACTATAGTTCTTTATCCCACTCACGACGTTGTATCTATCAAAATTGCTCCCCAGAATTCTAGGATTTATTCCAGCAGCTTGAGTCAAGTCCGCAAAAATTCCTTAAGCAAACGATCGCTTTAGCAGAGGACGAATGATCAGCAAGCCAGCTGCGCTGAAGCCCAATAAAAGCAGTAGGGCGATGCCCATCGTGACTGCGCCAAACGGGGTATCCATCACGGTGCTGCTGAAGAGCCAATCCTCGTGGGTGTAGATATAACGAATCGGCTCGATCGCATAGCTGAGCGGATTAAGACTGGCTACCACCTTTAACCAGGTGGGCATGAAGGACAAAGGCGCTAGGGCCGTACTGGCAAACAGAAGCGGCAGACTTGAGACAAAAATTACAGCAATCAATTCAATGTGTCCCGGTAGAGCAAACGCCAGCCCCAAACTTAAAGCCGTTACTCCCAAAACCAAAACCAGAACGATCGCTACAACCAGCCCTAGTCCCACCGGATCGGGCAGACCCGCACCCAAAAAGGCGCTCATGGCAATGATCACACTCGTCTGAACCAGGCTCATGGTAGCAATGAAGATGGCAGAAGCCAGCACAATTGAGAAGCGAGAGGCTAGGGGAGCCACCAGCAGCCGATTGAGGAAGCCAAATTCGCGATCGAACATGACGGGCAACCCCGCATTCAAGGCTCCACTAAAGGCTGTGAAAACAATCACGCCAGCTGCCAGAAATTGTCCATAATTCTGGCTCGTACCAAACAGTCCTTGCGGAATATTTTGAAACAGTGCCCCAAACAGCACGAGCCACATTACCGGCTGAATGATACCCGCAATCAACGTTGAAGGGCGTCGCTGAAGTTGAATAAACAGACGGCGGGTCAGCGCCAGGGTTTCTTGAATAAATTCGCTAAGGTCAAAAGTAGAAGCGGGGGCGATCGTCGGACCGGGCGCTTTCGACCTGTTTAACTCGGTGGTGGGGGTTACAGTCTGGCTCATCGCTCATTTCCTTATAAGTGCTGGGTGCTACTAGCGTTCGAACACGGAATTCTCATGGCGGGGGATACCTATAAAGATTTGCGCCCAAAATATCGTGTCCGGAATACGCAATCCGCCCCTGCGGAAGGTCAAATCCTTTTCTTTTAGCCTAGCGCATGTTTTGCTTCCGTTCTGCTTTTGGATCGCGCTGGCTCGCCGCCGCAATCTCTGCATCCATCAGGGTTTGCCCTGTTGCTGCGAGATAGACATCATCTAGGCTTGGGCGCGATTGCGAGATGCCAAAGGTGGGCAGTCCGGCTGCTTTAAGAGCCTGCTGAATGGTAATCAGGGCTTCACTTTGCGGGGTGACAACCAAATTCAGCGAATTTCCTTGCGCCGAATTAATAATTACATCCTGGACAAAGGGCATGGCTTGCAGCATGGTTCTGGCGTTCTCGGCTTCTGCTTGAGGCGTAAATTCTCGGATGCGCAACGTTACCCGATCGCCTCCCACCCGATCTTTTAATTCTGAGGGTGTGCCTGACGCGATCACGACCCCTTTGTCAATAATGGCCACGCGATCGGCTAGAGCATCCACTTCCTCTAGATAGTGGCTCGTGATCAAGACTGTTGTGCCGTTCTGCCGCAGTTGCCGCAGGAAATCCCAAACGATCAACCGACTTTCGATATCTAGCCCTACCGTAGGTTCATCTAAAACCAGGACATCGGGTTGATGCAGTAGTCCAGCGGCAAGATCTAACCTTTTTTTGAGACCCCCTGAGTAGGTGCCCGTTTTTCGGTCTGCCCAATCTTGGAGTCCCAGAAGGGCGATCGCTTTCTCAATTTGCTGGGATGCGGTATGGCGAGGCAAATGGTAGATAGCGGACTGGAGCTGCAGCAGTTCTCGCCCAGTCAGCACTTTGTCCAGGGCCACTTCTTGAGCGACATAGCCCAATTTTTGTCGTGCCAATTTGGGATGATCTAGCACTGAAATGCCGGAAACCTCTAGTTTGCCTGCGTCGGGCGTTGCCAGGGTGCAGAGACAGCGCAAGGTCGTAGTTTTTCCGGCTCCGTTCGGCCCAAGCAGTCCGAAGATCTGCGCTGGTTCTATCTGGAGTGAAACGTCTTTCACTGCTTCGACCGAGCCGTAGCGTTTCTGAAGTTTTTCGATGAAAACCGCTAAAGCCATAAATTGCTTCTTATCTAATGCAATAAATCTTCCTCATTCATTGTAAGTGTTTAGGGAATTGTTAAGTACTGTGTGGATGGGCTTGCGTTGAGCCTCCGGATCCAGTTACTCCTCTTGGGCGCTAACCAGGCAGCGGAGGCGCGATGCTCGCGCCTCTAAACCGATTTACGGATCGATTCACGCTAGATTGAGCAGAGCCGCTAACCAGGTAGGCAGATGTCCTAAAACAACTGTCAGATTGTCTGTGGCAGCACTCACCAACTTATGGGTAATGGGTAGAGTATCGATCGCCATTCCCGCAGATAGCAGCATCATGTACAAGATGGAGTACTTAAATAGCGATCGTGCGACTGCCAGATCGGCAGGAGTTTGCAGCAGCGACCAAGCTTTTGCCATGAAGACCCCGCCGAGCAGCAGGGCAATGGTGGCATAAACCACTCCCAGAACATGCAGTGGATAAACCAGCAGCAGCGTCACCGGAATCAGCAGCAGCGTATAAATCCAGATTTGGCGAGCGGTTGGGGCTTCCCCAACGACAACCGGCAGCATCGGCACGCCAACTTTGGCGTAGTCTTCCCGAATCATCAGGGCCAGTGCCCAGAAGTGGGGCGGCGTCCAGAGAAAAATGATGGCAAAGTAAATCCAAGCAGCCCAGCTGAGTTCACCGGTCACAGCCGCCCAACCTACCAGGGGCGGGATTGCCCCTGCTGCGCCGCCAATCACAATGTTTTGAGTGCTGTGGCGTTTCAACCAGTGGGTATAAACCAGCACATAAGTCACGATGCCAGACATAGCCAAACAAGCGCTCAGCAGGTTGGCAAAAACAGTCAGCAGCGTGAAGGAGAGGCTGGCCAAAACAATCGCAAACAGTAAGCCATCTCGGGGCTGAATCCGTCCAGATGGCAGAGGACGATGACGAGTACGCTCCATTTCATAGTCAATGTCGCGATCGTATAGGCAATTAATCACGTTTGCAGAAGCCGACGCCAGCGCACCGCTGACCAGGGTTATCAGTAAGAGGAATGGCTCAACCTGCCCTGCAGCAGCAATCCACATACTGCCTGCCGTAGTAACAAGCAGCAAAATAATAATGCGGGGCTTGGTGAGTTGCCAGTAGCTTTGAATCACCTGCCAGAAGTTTTGGTGGTGGCGAGTGGCGTCAGTCCAGGTGGTTTCGTGCATTAGGGTTCTCGTCTTGAAACAATTTAGCGGGATAGAAATGGAGAATTTTGAAGGGAGGCTGAGAATTCAAAACTAGGATTCAAAACTTGGAGCGGAGTCAGTCTTCATCCGGACAAGTTGGCGATCGCGCAGTCCTAGCACCGTAATACAGACCAAGGTTCCTAAGAGGGTGGCTCCGATTGCTTGATGGCTCACCGTTAAAAGCTCAACCTGTAGCCGCAGTCGAAAAGTGGCGACGCCTAAAATCACCTGGAGTAGGAGCAGCAGTCCAGCAAATTGGGTTAATTGGCGTAAGGCAGCACTAAGGGCCGGCGTTCGCCAACCTACAATCGCCACGGCTAGAGTCGCTGCGCTAGCAGGAACCACGCCCACCAGATGCGTGTTCATGACGCTGCATAACTGTAAGACCAGCAGGCATTGATGCAGGGCCCATTGGGAGCCAACCAGACCTCCAGAGAGGCTTTGCAGGTAAACCAAAACAGCAGCAGCCAGACTTAGCCAGGGGAGTTTGCCAATTGCGCCAGTTGCCTGGTAGGGCAGCAACAACATCCCCATGACTAGAAGCGTGGTGAAAAACAATAGCGCCGTTCCCAGATGAGCCGTAACAATGTCAAAACGCAAAAGCTGCGTGACGGTCAATCCACCTAAAACCCCCTGGAACAGAATTAACGCTAGGGCAAATAGAGATGCCCAGGGCAACCAAGCGGGCAAGACTCGACGATACCACCCGCTCAATGCAACGAGGGCGAGCGTAGAAATTCCAATTAGCGCTGCATCTAGGCGATGAAACCACTCTAAAAACACTTGCAGGTTCATTTGCTGGCTAGGAATCAACGTACCGTAGCACAGCGGCCAGTCAGGACAAGCTAATCCAGCATTCATGACTCGGGTGGCGCTGCCGATCGCCATCAGGGCGAGGGTGGCAATCGCAATCTTCCAAATCAGCCGTCGCACCACGTCTTGAGGCGTAATGGCTGATTTAGCGGCTCCCGCAACGACATCGACTGGGGTAGTGAAATTAGGGCGAAGACTTGAGTCAGCCATCGGTTTAAACCCCCTGGATCAATAGATCACTTAAAACCATTGCACAATTCAATACAAAAGTTGACAAAACGACTGAATGGACTTCGGTGCTTGCTTCACTTAAAACCAGAATATTTTTACAAACAGATCATGCCTTTACTCTAGTGAACCCGCTCTAGGAAACCCACAAGCCTTAGTAATTTCTTCGGATTGTTGCTAAGCAGGTGCTCGAGTGCTTTGGGCTCGATTGAAGCTAGATTATTTTCTGAAAGCCTAGCTGAGTCGGGCTTTCAGAAAATAACCTATCCCTTACTCAACTAAAAATCACCCTAAAAATCACTATAGATAATCTCAGGAGATTGAAATTAGGCGTATAAACTACAAAGAATAAAATTTACGAATTTCTGCACTAGCTTGGTATCTGATACTACACAAGCCTGGAGCGATCCCAAAGACAAGCTTAAGGATGGGCAAAATTCTCTAGACTTTCCTTTTGAAATACTTTGCGATCGTGGTTGAATTGAGCCGATTGGTTTAACGTGTTAGATGAACCGAGGCAAACTCTTACCTTCAAGCTGAGAACAACAAACGGTTCAGGCAACTGCTGAGAAATTTAAACTCTCTTAACTCTTTCTAGAATTCTGACCTTAGTAGCTTTTCACACTCTTAAATAGAGTTGACAGCTGTTGAATTGCAACTATTGCTTACCTACGCCCTGAACAATCCTGATTAGCCGTGAAAATTCCAAGCACTATTCTTACGATGCTAGCCGGCATCGCCCTGACACTAGTCAGCCTGTGGTACGGGCAGAATCATGGACTGATGCCCACTGAGGCATCTTCAGATGCTGCACTTGTAGATGGGCTATTCAACACCATGATGACGATCGGCACTGCCATTTTTCTGCTGGTGTGGGGTGTGCTGATTATCTGTCTATTTAAGTTTCGCCGCCGCCCTGGAGATGAAACGGATGGGCCTCCAGTGGAAGGTAATATTCCCCTGGAGATCGTCTGGACTGCCATTCCCGTGGTAATTGTTCTGGTTCTGGGTGTCTATAGCTTCGATGTTTATAACAACATGGGCGGCTTTGACCCCGATGCAGCGGGTGATCTGGGTGTTCAGGTTGCAATGCTTCCAGGAGATGGAGCTGCAACGCCACTCATAGATGCT
>DATNOY010000254.1:0-2171 GCA_036703495.1 Coleofasciculaceae cyanobacterium | reverse complement strand
GGTGAGTTGCAATAAGCTGCGTTGCGTTAGGCTGAGCAGGACTGGGACTATGGAAAATATGGGTTTGAGCCATTTACATGAACAAATAGTAATTTGTTCAGGTAAAAATAAAGGGACCCTATCTCTTCCGCCGCATGAAGGTCAACCGTCACGACCAGGCAAAAATCCTCTCTCCTAATGAAATTAATCGACTCTTTAGCCAGGGGCTCACAACGCCTAGAGATCGATCGCTGTTTGGCATCTGTCTCTATACCGCCTGCCGGATCAATGAAGCTTGCCTGCTGCATACGGCTGATGTATATGGCGCTAAGGGAGAAGTGAGGGAACGCATTACCTTTCGCCGTGAAACCACGAAAGGCAAGCAGTCTACGCGATCGATTCCGGTATCGCCAGAGCTAAGGGAGTTGCTGAGGGGCTATCAAAGCAGTAAACCGTATCTGTTCCCCGGCAGACATGGACGTGGACATCTCAATCCGCGATCGGCAGATGCAATTCTGAGATCGGCGTTGAATGCCTTGCAAATTGAGGGTGCATCGACCCACAGCTTCAGACGCACGGCGATTACCCAAATGCATAATGCCAGGGTGCCGATTAAGCATATTCAAACGATTTCAGGTCACAAAACCCTGGCAGCTCTTCAGCGCTATGTCGAGGTAACAGAACAGGATAAGGAGGCAGCGATCTCAGCGTTGAGTTTCAGAACCTAGTTCCAATGATCAAAGTGTCTATAGAAAAGAGCGATCTTTGAAAGCCTGATAGGTTTATCGGTAATCTGACGATGCTCTAATCGGCAGCTTCATCTCGTTCTAGCTTTTCCCAGATTGCCTCCAAGATCCACTGGTGACGGCTGGGGGAAGGGCGACGCTTGGCTACAGCATCATCAATCTGTTTGAGCAATGTTGTAGTTAAGCGCAGCTTGACGCTTTTCGTTTCTTCTTCTCCCGAAGGAGCGATGGGGGGCGTAGGCTGCTGCTCTGCTGTAGGAGCTGATCCACCTGCTTCAATGAATTCTTCAACGCTGGTTGGTTTGGGTTTACGTTTAACGACCATCTGACTTCACAATCGCTGGCTAAAGGACTCTATCTAGGGTCTTTTCAACATCTATACAACCTCTTTATGATATATGAATGACGTCATAATAGGGTCTAAGTGATATCAAAAAGATATTTATAAAGCCGTTTCATCTCGGTGATTGCCTTTAAGTCAGTTGGCTTTACTTCGGTGACGGATAGCCCCTGTGCTGCTGCGGATCGAAAAGCTTTGCGGTTGCCTAGAGGTGCATCAAAGTAATCCAGTCCTTCAATTTCCTGAGCGATCGCCCCTGCTTCGATATTGTCTTTTCCCTGGGCGTCTGCCCGGTTAATAATGCAAATGGCTTTAAGATTCGGGTTAAACGGTCGCGCTTCTGCCACTAGTGCTGCCACGCTATCCAGTGTCCACACATCGAAGCTGCCGGGAAGAAAGGGAATCACATAGACTGTTGCCACCGACAGTGCTGCTCGCTGCCCGGCTGTATCGCGCCCACCGACATCAATCACAACATCATCGTATTTAGGAGCTAGCTTCATCACTTCTGTTCTGACTGCGCCACCATGCAGCTTAATTGAGGTGTAGCCCGCGCCCTGCCCTGCTAGTGTCTCAGTCCGGACTGCTGTAAAGTCACTGGCGGTTCCCTGGTCGTCAGCATCTACCAACAAGACATCTTTGCCTGCTGCCGATCGCATCACCGCTAGATTGGTTGCAAGCGTTGTCTTACCGACACCACCCTTAATTCCACCACAAACGAGAATCATAATGATGTCACTCCGATGTCATAAAGACGTCACTTCAATATTGGAGTGACGTTGAATTGAAATAGCAATGACATCATTATGAGATGCTTTTGCCCCACTGGCTCATGCAGTTCTGCCCAGTGCCTTGCCCCCTTGTTTAATGCCACTCCCGAAATTGTGGTGCTTATGGTTTAAGGGGTGGCTTAGCTGAACCCCAAGCTCAATCCCCTGATGAGATAAATTTGCATTGCAGCGTATTGCAACGCATGATAGAGGTATAAAATCTCTTTCCTGGGTGGGCACAGCCATGAGCAAGGAAAACATCACCTTTCGATTGGACAGCGAAAAACGCGCAGTATTAGATGCTCTGGCAGTAGGGATGGATCGCGATCGGAGCTA
>DATNOY010000253.1:0-5853 GCA_036703495.1 Coleofasciculaceae cyanobacterium | reverse complement strand
TTCTGGCCCGCCATTCCTACATTCCCACAGAGATCTTTTGGAATATGCGCCTGATGGACATTATTACTCGGACTGCGGATGGTCGCCGAGCGGTGAATTACCAGAATTTCCATGAAATTATGCCGCTTCGGTAATCAGGATGGCTGCATATATTAACAAAATCCTTTGTTTGTTAGGATTTCTTTCGCTACATTAAGCCTTTGTAACTGTTGTTTCGTCTTGTATGGTGGGAGGATCACCTCAACCTGAAAATAAAGTATGGTGTAAAAGTGAAGAAAGTATTAAAAAGCGGAGGTTGCTATGAATCCCAGGATGATGCAACAGTTTTGGTCGCTGATTGAGACGGTGCAAAAAAACATGCCCACAACGCTAGACGACAGGAGTTTAGTGCAGTGGCTGACCCGCCAAATTGCTGTGGAAGGGAGATTTGACACTTGCGAAGCGGCCATTCTCAGCGACTACATTGACTCCAGATTGCCCTTGATTCGGGATATGGTGCAAGAATATTAGTGGCTCCAAAGAATAAAGAGAGGCACAATGAGTCGCGCATTACTTGTAATTGACGTTCAAAACGAGTATTTCACAGGTCAGTTGCCAGTAACCTATCCCCCCGGAAGTTTGGAGAATATTCTCAAGGCTATGGACATTGCCTCCCAGCAAAATATTCCCATCATCATTGTGCAGCACACAGAACCTGAGGAAAATCCTGCAATCTTTAAGAAAAGCAGTCGCGAGTGGGAACTTCATCCTGAGATTGCCAAACATCCCTACAATCTGCTGATTGAGAAAACCCTGCCAGGCAGCTTCACGGGGACAGAGTTGGAAGCTTGGCTGAGAGAGCAAGGCATCGATACAGTCGTGATTTCTGGATACATGACTCAAATGTGTTGCGACACCACGGCTAGACAGGCAGCCCACCTGGGATTTTCTGTAGAATTTCTTTCAGACTCCACCGGTACGCTGGCTTTTGAAAATGAAGCAGGTAGCGCTACGGCTGAAGAACTGCATCGCGCTACTTTGGTGAGCCAGGGTTCTTTCTTTGGCAAGGTGCTTTCCACCACTGACTGGATGAATAGCCTGTCCTAACGGTTTCCACCTGAGCGGATGTCATCTATCGCAGTTGGAAATTTAGCCCATTAAAAACCTGAGGAGGCGATCGCCTCCTCAGGTTTTTAACATCTCAGATCTTGCATCTCCAATCTTGAAGAATCTCAATCTGAGCCTAAAATTTACCGTCGATCGCCTCTACACATCGCTCACACAGCAACGGGTGCGCTGCCGATTCGCCGACGTGGATAGAGTAGTTCCAGCAGCGATCGCACTTTGTCCCTTCGGCATCTACTACACCTACCCCCAGCGCATCCGACTGAGATTGATACGTTAATCCAGAAAGGCGATCGGGCGATTCTAAAATTTCAACCTGAGAAGTCAAAAACAGGTAACGCAGCTCATCCACTTGATTGCCGCTGAGGCTATTAGCTGGATTCATCGCTTGCAGTGTTTGCTTCAGCTGTAAATCTGAAACATACAGCAACACTTTTGCTTCCAGCGATGAGCCAATCTCTTTGGCAACGCGGGCTTGCTCCAGCACCTTATTGACTTCCTGACGAATGTCTCGTAGCTGTTCCCAGGTTTCGGCAAGTTGAGGTTGTTGCCAGGTATCTTCTAGCTTCACCCAGCCTGACTCAAACACCGATGTGTATGACGTTTTGTAGGGCAAATATTGCCAGATATCTTCTGCCAGATGAGACAGAACAGGGGCGATCGCCCGAGCTAAATTTTCCAACGCCACCGCCAAAACGGTTTGACAACTGCGCCGACGCAGCACATTTTCTGCGCTGATATATAGCCGATCTTTGGCGCTGTCTAAATAGAAGTTGGACAGATCGACCACGCAGAAATTCTGGATAGTCTGAAAGAACCGGAAAAACTGGTAGCTTTCAAAAGCATCTGTCACTTCCGCAAAAACTTCCGTCATCCGGTGCAGCATGTAGCGATCGAGTTCCGGCAACTGCTCATAGGGCACTGCATCTTTGGCGGGGTCAAAATCATGCAGGTTGCCCAGCAAGAAACGCGCCGTATTGCGGATTTTGCGATAAACATCCGCCAGCTGCTTCAGGATGTTTTTACCCAGCGGCACATCGTTCGAGTAATCGACCGAGGAGACCCAAAGGCGCAATACATCCGCGCCATAGGCAGGATCTTCTTTTTGATTTTTGCCGCCTTCAATCACCACATAGGGATCAACCACATTTCCCAAAGACTTGCTCTGCTTGCGCCCCTTTTCATCCAACACAAAGCCATGTGTCAGCACCGACTTGTAAGGCGCGTGTCCGTTGACGGCCACACTGGTCAACAGGCTGGACTGGAACCAGCCCCGATGTTGATCGGAACCCTCCAGATACAGATCAACTGGGTAGCGCATCCCCTGCCATTGACTGGTAACGGCTGCCCAAGAAGAGCCGGAGTCAAACCACACATCCATCGTGTCGGTACCCTTGCGATAGGTATGCCCATTGTTGCGATACTGCTCTGGCAAGAGCTCCTCAACCGACATTTCCCACCAAGCATCCGAGCCTTTTTCGGCAAAGATTTGTTCAACCCGATCGATTGTTTCAGCGGTCAAAAGCGGCTCATTGGTCGCTTCATCATAAAACACAGGGATCGGCACGCCCCAGCTCCGCTGCCGCGAGATGCACCAGTCCGATCGCTCGGACACCATAGACGTAATCCGATTCTCACCCTGAGCCGGAATCCAGGTAACTTCTGCGATCGCCTGGAGTGCCTGCTCACGGAAGCCTTCCACCGAGGCAAACCACTGCTCCGTGGCTCGGTAAATCACTGGTTTTTTAGTCCGCCAGTCATAAGGATAGCGGTGGGCGTAGATCTCCTCTTTCAACAGCGACTTCGTTTCCGTCAGAGCTTCTATGACAGCCCCATTGGCATCTTTTAGAACATTCAATCCCTTAAAGAGTCCGGCTTCCTCTGTGAAGTTACCTTCATCATCGACCGGAGAAAGGATCGGCAAACCATAGCGCTGACCCACAGCAAAGTCGTCCAAACCATGCCCCGGAGCCGTATGCACCAGTCCGGTTCCAGATTCTGTGGTGACATAATCTCCGCCAATCACAATCGGACTGTGGCGCTCGAACAATGGATGCTGGTAGGTGGCATGCTCTAGATCTTTGCCGGTCAAGGTAGCTTTGACCGTTAGTTTTGTTTCAAATAGTTGAGAGAGCGACTCAACTAAGTCTGTCGCCACAATCAAATACCTAAAGGGCAGATCGTCCGCTTCCACAACGGAATATTTCAAATCCGGATTGATGGCCACGGCCAGGTTAGCTGGAATCGTCCAGGGTGTTGTTGTCCAAATAGCTACGCCCAACTCCGGCAGGTAGGGCTGGAATGCGGCAGCAGAGTCCGGCAGGCTCGCCATCGCAAACGCCGCATACACACTGCGCGACGTATGCCCATCCGGATATTCCAACTCGGCTTCTGCTAACGCCGTACGCGAGCTAGGACTCCAATAAACGGGCTTGAAGCCTCGATAGATATAGCCTTTCAGCACCATTTGTCCAAACACATGGATCTGAGCTGCCTCGTACTTGGGCAAGAGCGTCAGGTAAGGATGATCCCAATCTCCCCAGACGCCATAGCGCATGAAACCTTTAGCCTGCTGCTGCTGTTGCTGCAACGCCCAGGCTTTGGCACGGCGGCGCAGCTCTAGAGGCGTCAGGTTTTGCCGTTCCTCCGGCTTCATTTCCTGGAGAACTTTTAGCTCGATCGGCAGTCCATGACAGTCCCAACCCGGGACATAGCGCACCTTGCGACCCTGCAAGATCTGATATTTGTTAACGATATCCTTAAGCGTTTTATTCAAAGCATGCCCAATGTGCAACGCCCCATTGGCGTAGGGCGGCCCGTCATGCAAAATGAAGGGTTCTCCGGGGTTCTGCTCCGACAGAGTTTCGTAAATTTTGTGGTCTGCCCAGAACTTTTGCAATTCGGGTTCGCGTTTAACCGCATTAGCCCGCATGTCGAACTTAGTCTGGGGGAGGTTGACCGTATCTTTATAGCTTCCGGGTTCTGTCAGAGTCACGGCAGATTTATTTAGGAGAACGCAAAGGACATTAAAGAATTGTATCTCTAACCATTATGTCTCTAACCATTATGGATGACGGGCTCTTCTAGCTTCAACTTTGCGGATGGACTGCCGAGCTGAAACCATAAAGTTTTTTCCAAGAAATTACGGAATACTTGTCACAATTTGCTACTTCCGCCTAGATTGAAATCAGAGTCCCCGGCGCTCCTTTTGCGTAATCTCCCCTAATTAGCTCCTCGATTGGCTTCGCGCTTCACACTCTCAACGCCTGTCACTTTAATGCCTGTCACTTCAATGCCTGCCACTTATGTCTGCTTGTCTCAAGCGCTTCTCCGCTCTGCATTTACCGTTCGGAAATTTCACGGAGCGCCTGACTCTCAAACGATCGGGTGCCTACTTAAGTGCTGATTCTCGGGCGGATAGGAGAGGATACCGGCAGCACTCATGCTTGCCGGCCCTGAAGTCAGCTGGGCAACTAGACCAAGCGGAACCGATTGTCGATCGCCCTGCCCATGCTAAGCCTCAAGCCCGTCAGAAGCTTTTGACTCGCAGCGCCAAAGTCAACGCTAGAGGCAATCCGACCTTAGTTGGGATTCAGCAAACTATTAAAGGGGCGCTAGCGCGATCGGATGTCTACAAGCCGCAGCTAGAGTCTTATATTGATGACTATCAGCTGAAAGGCATCAAGCCCGGCCAAATCGTACAGGTGAGCGTCAAGTCCCAGGCTCTGGATGCCAACTTGAGGTTGATAGATGCCCGCACCCACCAGGTCTTGCTCTACGGCGAAGACTCTAGCAGCTACGATGTGGCTCCACGCCTCGTGTTTACCCCCAAAGCAGGGACTCAATATCTGGTGCGGGTCAGCAGTTCTCAAAAGTCTTTCTCGGATTACGCTTTGGACACGTTTGGTAAAACAGGCAACTATACGCTGAAGATTCAGGCGATCGCCCCCCGTGATGACTTTGATTTTTTCTACGGATCAGGGCTTGTGAATGCAGCGGCAGCCGTTGCTCAGGCGATCGGCAAAAATCTTTTTGCGGATGCATCAGCCGTAGGGGAAGATCGCGATCGGCTCGATCTGATCAAAGCTCCCGCAGCTTGGGCCCAAGGCTATACAGGTCAAGGAATAACCGTAGCCGTTCTAGATGGGGGCGTTGATTACACCCATGCTGATTTGCAGCAAAATATTTGGACGAACCCCGGCGAAATTGCCGATAACGGCAAAGATGATGATGGCAACGGGTTTGTCGATGATGTCCGAGGCTGGGATTTTACCCACAACACCAATACTCCTCTGGACTCGCCGGATGATGGACATGGCACTCATGTAGCCGGCATCATTGCGGCTGCCAACAATGGCACAGGAGCCACTGGCGTTGCCTACAATGCCAAAATCATGCCGATCAAAGTGATTGATGGCGAAAGCACCTCAGATGCTTCGCTCGCCAAAGGAATTCGCTATGCCGTACAAAATGGCGCACGGGTGATTAACATTAGCCTGGGCAAGCAGCCTCAAAGCCAGGTTTCTTCAGACCTGATAGAGTCCCTCCAGCTAGCGCAACGAGCCGGAGTTGTGGTTGTGATGGCTGCAGGCAACCGCCGTCAAAAATTGGGGGCTACTCATCCTGATAACCCGGCGGCTTATGCCGCAACAGCCGGATTAGGAATTGCTGTAGGTGCGATCGCCACCAATCGCACCCTGTTTATTGATTCCAACCCGGCAGGCAGTCAGAAGTTTGCCTTTGTGGTGG
>DATNOY010000252.1:0-12175 GCA_036703495.1 Coleofasciculaceae cyanobacterium | reverse complement strand
AAAACCTGATCGGTAACTTCAAAGCCAAAGGTAATCACCCCTTCTACCGCACCATGAACATCGAAAATGGGCTGGTAGACAAAGTTGAAAAACCCTGTATCGATCGCGCCATTCCCCTGTCGATCTAGCTGCGCGGCAATCTCGTTGCCCACAAACGGCTGTCCGGTAGCAAACACGTGATCCAGCAGTTCAAAAAATCCCTGTCCTGCCAATTCAGGAAACGCTTCCCGAGCAGTGCGTCCTATCAGGTCGCGATTTCCCACCAGTTGGCAATAGAGCGGATTGGCAAACTCAAAAATATGGTCAGAACCGCGATCGATGCAGATAAACGCTGGAGCTTGAAACAAAAGCGAGTGAAGACGATTTCGCTGCACTTCTGCTTCAGCGCGGGCGGCTTGCTCTCGGATGAGCAGTTGGTCGCGTTCGGCTTCTGCTTGCTTGCGATCTGTAATATCGCGAGAAATGGCAACCACGGCTTTCGTTGATTGATCAATCTTTAACGGCGTAAGAATGTATTCGTAAGATCGCACACCACCGTCTGTAACAAAATTAGCCTCACTTTTGAGCGATCGCCCAGTGGACATTACAATTTCTCGTTGAGCATCCACAGGTACCATCAGATCGGCAGGTAACCCAACATCTCGCCAGGTTTTGCCCATCAAATCATCGGGCTGAAGTCCGAGTACTGCGGCACCCCCTGCACTGACATAGTGATAGCGCCCCTCTTGATCAAAAACATAGATGTGATCGACAGACGCTGAAAAAATCGCATTTAACGTATTCGTCTGTTCCTGCGCTTGCATAGCCAGTTGCCGATACTGCTCCTCACTAGTTCGCAGCCTGGACACTGTCCGCTCTAATCGCTGCTTGGCTATTCGGAGCGCCTCACAGAGGACGCTGACCAATGCTCCCTCTAGCAGAAAGATACTCAACCGCGAACCGCCTACCCAGTCTAAAGCCAGAGAATGAAGAGGAGGGATAAAGTAGTAGGTACTAATTAAACCTGATAAAGCCGTTGCAACCAGCCCTGGTCCTAAGCCGCCATACCAGGCACTGACCATGACAGCGCCATAGAACAGCAAGAAAGGACTCTGGGTCATGGCTAGTAGAGGATCGAGCAGGAGCATCAGCAGAGTTGCCACCAAAATGCTGAGTCCAGACACGCCATAGCGTTGTAATTGAGAGCGGGTTAGATTTGACATTCCATTGTTTGCAATCAAGCTGTTAAATAGGGTGACATCAAATCGGTTTCATCTCTATTTCACTGAATCCCTGTTTCATTAAAGTGACGATCGCCCTGACTAACGCCTCTGGCTCCACAGGTTTTGCCAGATGCCGTTGAAATCCGGCTGCTATTGCCTGCTGCTGATCTATCTCTCCGGCATAGGCCGTCAGGGCGATCGCCGGAATTTGTCCTCCTTGTTCCGGGGGGAAGCTGCGCAGTTGACGCATGAGTTCGTACCCATCCATCTTGGGCATGCCAATGTCACAAATCAGCATATCAGGCTTAAATTCTGCCAATGTAGCCAATGCAGCATTGGCAGATGCAACCACCCTTGTCTCGGCTCCCGTTTGTTCCAGAATGGCGAAAGTCAACTCTCGCATATCGGCTTCATCATCCACCACTAAAATTCGCAAATTCGCCAGGGGAAAAGGGTTAGTTGCAGCACCGGTCATCTCCATCTCATCGGGATTTTCTCTAGCCTTATTTTTTGACAGGGGTAGTAAAACGGTAAAGGTCGCGCCCAATCCTTCTCCGGGACTTTCTGCCTCAACCGTTCCCCCATGCAGTTCAGTAAGGTACCGGACGATCGCCAGCCCTAACCCCAACCCGCCAAACTTGCGAGTCGTGGTGCCATCTTCTTGCCGGAAATACTCAAACACATGGGGGAGAAACTCTGGCGTGATTCCCTTCCCTGTGTCTCTGACCTGAATTTGAGCATGGAGTCCTACCTGTTGCAGGCGGATTTCGATCTGTCCCCCTGTGGCAGTAAACTTAACCGCATTGGACAGCAAATTCCACACCACCTGCTGAAGGCGACCTGAATCGCCTGCAATCAGTCCAACGTTGTCTGTAACTTTGTGAATATCAATGCTCTTGGCTTCGGCTGACAAACGCACGGTTTCCACCGCCGCATCAATCACCAGGGCCAAATCCACTGGGTCAACATTCAACATCATCTTGCCGCGCAGGATGCGTGAGACATCCAGTAAATCATCGATCAGTTGCGTTTGCAATTTGGCATTGCGCTCAATGGTCTCCAAGGCTCGCTGGGTGCTTGCCTGATCAAATTGGCGCGTTTGCAGCAGTTTTGCCCAGCCCAAAATTGGATTGAGGGGCGATCGCAATTCATGGGACAGCACAGCCAGAAATTCATCTTTAATCCGATTGGCTCGTTCTGCTTCGGCTCTCGCCTGCTGTTCGGCGGCGTAGAGTTGCGCCCGGACAATGGCTTGAGCGCATTGGCGGCTGAGTGCCACAATAAACTCCCGATCATCCTGATTCAGGAGCCTGAACTCCTTGAAGCTGAGCAATATGCCACCGATTGATTTGCCTTCAACAACTAAAGGCAACGCGATCCAGGATGCAAACTCATACCGGCTGTAGACTTCGGCAAGATGGGGATAACGGGCAATCCGCTCTAACAAGGTTTCTACCCATATCGGTTCGCCGGTGCGGATAGCCTGGGCCAGCGGCACATCAGTGTTGATCGAAAACCTGCGCCAGGTTTCTACCAGGTCTGCTTGATAACCCACCGATTTGACAATTTCGAGTTCCGTCCTATCAGTGCTGACCAACACCATCAGGGCAGCCGCAGCCTCTAAGACCTCCATACTCTGTTGCACAATTACCTCTGCCACCTGTAGGGGAGTGAGGGATTCTGAAAGAGCCGCAGTTACCGCTTGCAGACGGGCAGTGCGGTCGGCAGCCCGTTCGGCAGTTTGTCGCGCTTGTTGAGCTTCCTGGTACAGACGAGCGTTATCTAAGGCGATCGCTGCTCGCCGGGCTAGTTCTTCTGCTAGGGACAAATCCTCTAGACTATAGGAACGCCCCGACTCTGCCGCCACAAATGAAATGGTGCCTAAGGTTCTGCCGCGTACGTTAAGCGGCACCAGCAGCACCGAGCTTAAGCCAATTTCTCGTAAAATCCTCAGATGTTCGTCATCCCGGGCCGCTGCCACAACTTGGTCGTCAGAAATCATGGGATGATACTCGGCTTGCCCGGTGCGCAACACCTGAGCAATGCCGTGTGGCGCGTTTAAGTCAGGTGGGTAGCGACGATGCAGTTCCCACCCCCATTGCACCTTCACAGGATCAACATGCGTTGTGGCCAGTCGTTCTAGGGTGCCATCGTCTCTAAGAATATCGATCGCGCACCAATCTGCCAGGATGGGAACTACTGCTTCTGCCACACTTCTGAGAGTGTATGCATAATCCAGAGAAGAGGTTAGGGTTGTACTGGCTTCTGCCAGGAAGCTGGCCCGCTGCTCGGCAGCTTCTGCTACTTCCCGGGCCGCTTGTTCCCGCACCAATAACTGTTCTTGTTCCAATTCAGCTTGCTTACGCTCTGTAATGTCTCGAATGACGCTCAGAACCACGTTTTCATTCTCAATCACAGCACTTTGCGCACTAACTTCTACGGGGAAGTAACTGCCATCTTTACGACGATGCACGGTCTCAAACAAAATTCCCTGCTGGGATGCCTGCTCAAGCTGCTCAGACAGGTTGTCAAGCGTAGTCGGGGCTCGCAGATCGCTAATCTTGAGGGTCAACAATTCGGCACGATCGTAACCGTATGTCTGCACTGCGGCCCGATTTGCCTCCAATATTTCACCGTTGTCGCGAAAGTAGAGAATTATATCCCGGCTATATTCCGATAGCAGTTGATAGCGTTCTAGTGCTTTCTCGGCTTGCTTGCCTCTGGTAATGTCTAGCGCAATGCCGCTCATCCGGATCGGCTGACCGTTGGGATTGTAAAACGTTTGTCCGATCGCCGTCAGCCAGCGCTCTTCCTGAGTAGGATGCAAGATGCGAAATTCAACATTTAGATCAATTTGATGGGCAAGTGCTGCCTGGATCGCCTGATTAACCCGATCGCGATCTTCCTCCACAAGCGAATTGAGCCAATTGTCGTAAGAAGGTTGATTCACGGCCGGATCAAGACCATAAAGCCGATAATACTCATCGGACCAAGTGACCTGATTGGTTGTAATATCCCAATCCCATACGCCTGCATTGGCAGCTTGTTGGGCAATCCTCAATCGCTCTTCGCTCTGACGTAGGGTTTCTTCGGCGGGTTGGCGATCGCTGAGTGCAGCTTGCTGTTCGCGGGGGGCTACTCTCTCCTCAGCGACGCGGCACCCCGTGGCAAAGACCCCTCTGATTTGACCCGTCTCATCCCAGACGGCGCTGTAAGACCAGGTGTAATGTCCGTTGCCGCCATGCCGATCTGGGAGAAACGGCGGCGGCGGCAACGCTTGCCCTGTCGTCAAAACCTGTTCTACCTCTGCCTGAATCTTGCTCCAGTATTCAGTCCAACGGTCGTTGGCTCGATCGGGTGGAATCAGAGGTTGAATTTCTTTAAGAAAAGAGAGGTAGGCATCGTTATACAACAGAATGCGCTCACCAGAATCACTAGAATTACTCTGGGTTGCACCGCAGTCCCACACCAAAAACATGGGACACCAGGAGTTTAAGAGGATGCCAAAGGTATTTTTTAAGCTAGAAGACCAGGTTGCGGCAGCTCCCAGGGGCGTGGGTAAACCATCAACAATTGCCTTGGCACTGGCAAAATGCGATCGCATTAATGTCGCTATCTCGCTATTGCCAACTAACAGATCCTCTACCCTCAATTTTCCTATCTCCACGTCCTACCCTTAGATTGTGGCAAAATATAATGCAGGCCGCTCCTTTTCCCGATCTGGCATCGTGTAGCTCAGACTACGTTATTGCCGAATCCAGGTTATTCAATATAACAGTGCTGACCTAGTTGACGCTGTAGCGTGAAGGGGTAACCTGGAGTACATTCATGAGACGTTTGATAGAAGCTATTCTCCTTCTAAGGGCAGCCTCTACCGTCTCTCGCTTGAGGGATCTATTCTTTAAATCATTCATTCATAAACTTCATGTTCCGGAGGTCACCATCCTGCCAGGGATAGGGTGATCGTCCAGAACATTTAACGAAAAACTGAGAGGAGCTTTGTTCCTAGATTGGGATGCGCCCTGTAGGACGGCAGACAGAACTCCCTCTCCCGATAGATCAGGCAAACCTTACCGGACTGTTTTTCAAGCCACAATTTGGAAATTGCTAGCCGTCAGGGCTGGGTTACCTTGCAGTGTGGCAAACTGACTGCCTGTACCCAATCCGGCAGCATCCCCATTGGAATTGAAGAATAGGTTGCCCGTCGTGCGGCTATAGGTAATCAATCCAGCACTAGTGGCAGCGATCGCATCATTATCGACAATGGCAATCTGACTGGTGTTGATATTGCCAAAGGTGGTTTGGTCGAGGACAATCCGATCGTTGGCTGGTGAGAAGTCTAGGATCTGATCCACCCCTAAATCGGCTTTGTTAAAGGCGCGATTGCTGTTGAACACAAACGCATCGCTGCCGCTGCCCCCCTGTAGCCGGTCGTTGCGCTTGCCCCCCGTCAAGCTGTCATTGCCGTCATTCCCCACCAGTTCCAAGGCTACGGTTGCCTCCAGACCCGTAATTTTATCCGCACCCTTGCCCCCGCTCACCCGCACTGAAGTAACGCCAGTGCCCGCAATATCGCCGATTTCTACCCCGTCGCTGCCATTCAAGCAGTTGATTTCCAGACGCTCGATGCTGTTAGCCTGTAGATTAACCGGGGTCGGGCGGTTGCGGAGCAGTTGCAGGGTGTTGCCCGGTGCCTGCTGGACGATCAGGCGATCGCCCTGATTTGCACAATTGAACACCAGCGTATCTGTACCATCGCCGCCGTTGATCCGATCGTTACCGTCGCTGCTATCCCAAATGATCCGATCGTTGCCTTGATCGCCAAAAATAAAGTCATTGCCGCCGTTGCCATCAATTGTGTCATTGCCGTCGTTGCCGTTAATTTGTTCGACAGCTGCCGTTCCCGTCAAAGTATCATTACCAGCAGTTCCTGCAATCACCACCAGGTCGTTATCCTGGATTTGCACTGATGAATTGACCTGTGGCCCCAGCTGGTATCCTGATCCGGGGAGGAGTTGTAGGGTGAGTGTTTCAGCAAACTCTGGGAGCGTATCATCAACAAGGCTGCCACTCAGGACGAAACTATTTTGTCTGCCAGCAAAGGTGATAGAACCTGTTTTGAAGCTATGGTCTGCATTGGGTTGATCCGCAGCGATCGCCGAGCCGCTAATCTGAAAGTTAATCGTTAGTCCGTTAACGGGAGCGGGCTGATCCAGGGAGAAGGTAAACGCCACAGTGTTGCCCTCCGTCACCGTTGCTGCAGGGGTCGTAACGTTCACGATAGGCACCAGATCAATGAACCGGGCATTAGAACCGGTGCTAAAGCGTTGGGAAGTGGCATTGCCCGTAAACTGATTATTTTGCAAGCGAACGGTACTGTCTAAATTGAAGATGCTGGCTGCCTCTGCCCGCCCAGGATTTGCCCCCGTCCCGGCAATGATTTGATTGTTTTCAAACACGCTATTCCGCAGAGTCACAGTACTGTTACGGGCAAAAATTGCGCCCCCCAGTCCGGCCCCGCCGCCGCCCCGCCCGCCGCCGCCACCGGCTCCGCCATTCACATCGGCATCAGGGCCACCGGATGCGCCGTTGCCGCCGTTGCTGCCACTCCCCCCAAAATTCCCCCCACTGCCGCCCAGCTTCCCGGCTCCCCCGAAGGACGGGTCCAGGGTAGAATCAGCCCCGCCGCCGCCACCGCCACCGCCACCGCCGCCACCGCCAAAACCACCGCCGCCACCAGCGCCAGCTGCTCCCCCGTTGCCGACTAGAGAACCGAATAGGAAAAAGACGCTTTGACCGCCGCCACCGCCGCCACCGCCGCCGCCCCCTTCGCCAAAGCCGCCATTGCCACCATTCTGACCAGCTGTCCCATTGCGCTGGTTAGATTGAAACCCATTGATTCCATTGGCGCCGCCTGCACCCCCAGCACTGCCCTCGAAACCACCGCCTCGACCACCACTGATGCCGTTATCGCCGCCAAAGCCTAAATTTCCGCCATTCCCGCCTTTGCCTGCACTGCCGATCGCATCCCCGCCCTTAGCCGTATTATTGCGAAACCGCACATTGTCGATTTCCACCGTGGCATTCTCGGTAAACAGCGCCCCGCCTGCACCCAAGCCGCCGCCGCCCCCGTTTACCCCGGTTCCGCCTTGGGCAATACCGTTTTGTAGCGTCAGGTTGCTGAAACCAACATTGCCACTGGTGACTTTAAACAGGCGATTTACAGCACTGGTACCGCTGATCAGGGTGCTATCTATCCCCGTGCCAATGAACTGAATGGAGTTGGGATTATTGATAATGGGCAGGGTTTGCGTCAGGGTGATATTTCCGGTTAAGAAAATGCGATCGCTCTCTGGCGTAGCATTGGCTCTGGCAATGGCAGTAGCCAGTTGATTACTGTCACTCACGTTAAAATCGCTCAGGACGTCCTGAAATGCCTGCATTGCCTGCATTTGTAGAGCCAGCGGGGATTGAATTAATCCAGTAGCATATTCCAGCAGCCAGTCTCCTCCCAGAGCCGCATTTCCAGTCAGGTCATCCGAGGCTGCCACATCGGCATCGGTGAGTTGGCTCAACTGATTCACGAACGCCTTCCCGCTGGCATCCGCTGCCACATTGCAGCCATAGAGCAACAGATCGGCATCTTCAGTCAGCGCTGATTTCCACTGGTTGAGTGAATCAGCATATTGAGCGATCGTTTCCTGATTCAATACGGTATTGCCCAACCGCATACTGCCAGATGAGCCATGACCAATCAGATGAACAGCGCTAATGTTGCTGCGACCCGCCAGTGCTGCGGTAATTTGGGCAATGCCATCTTGGGTCGGATCGAGCAGAATCGCTTCTGTATCTGCAGCAGTAGATAAGGCCAGCTGTTGGGCATTTTCAAGAGAACCGTCGATAAATACAAGCTGATGAGATACGGTTTGATCCTGCATTTTTGCAATGCCTGATGAATGGTTAGAAGAATTGATTGAGGATGATTCTGTTAAAACACTGGGGGCATTTGGGGGGTTCATCATAGGATCTCCAGAAAATCTTCAACAAATTGACTCAAGGCGCAGTGGGGTCAACACTTGATTTACAAGATAAGCAATCTCATCCTGAATGTCGGTCAGAAAAAGTCCGATAAAGTCTGGTCTTGATCGGACTATGGCATTACAGTGGGTTTCCATTGAGCCAGCCCGTTGAGCCAGCCAGTGGATGCCGGATATGAAACTCCTTGTCCTCAGCTGAGTGCGTCGCACTATACAATCCTCTGCAAGGATTAGCGCCTCAGAAATTCTGCTTCTCTGCGCCAACTCCGCCTGGGTTGAACCTGAGAACAGAGGCGTGGGGACTGTACTGCAAACTTTGCCTGCCGCAAATCGGCATCAACCGCTGCTAAGGTGCATAGTGAACCAATCATCTGCTGATTGTCAGGTAAGGTCATTTCGCGGAAGCGAAGCAACGCAATTCATTCAACTGAAGAAGATCGAGATCTACATGGATATGCTCTACAGTCAACTAGGACGGGGTTCTGCTCAACAGGTTACAGCAGCGGCAAATCAACCTAAAGGTACGCCAGGGGGACCAGGACTAGGGGATTCGCTATACCCGAACTTTGGCAACGGCGGCTATGATGCCAAACACTATACGGTCAATCTCAATGTCACCAATCCTACTACGAGTGCTTTGAGTGGGGTGACAACCGTTCAAGCCCGGGCGACCAAAAACTTAAGCAAGTTTAATTTGGACTTCATTGGGTTTGCGATCGATGGCATCACGGTCAATGGCAAGCCAGCAACGTTTAGCCGCAGCGGACAAGAGCTGACGATCACGCCTGCTACTACACTCCGCAAGAACGAAGATTTCACGGTCAAGGTATCCTACAACGGATCGCCGACGCAAATTACTTCTGTTGCCCTGCCAGTGCTGACAGGCTGGGTCAACTTTGGCAGCGGTAGCTTTGTACTCAGTGAACCGGATGGGGCAGCCAACTACTACCCGGTTAACGATCATCCGTTAGATAAAGCATCCTACACCTTTCGCGTCACGGTTCCCCATCCCTATGATGTTGCGGTCAATGGTGTGCTGACCAAGACGATCGATAACGGCACTTCAACCACTTCGGTATTCAATGCGCGTGATCCACTGGCGAGTTACCTGACAACGGTAAACATTAGCCAATTCAACCGGCAAACCGGGCAAAAGGCCAGGGGCATTCCAATTCGCAACTACTTTGGAGAAGGAATTGCGCCAGATTTGCTCAAGCCGTTCGATCGCCAGCCCGCTATGCTCCGCTTCTTTAGCCGCATTTACGGTCAATATCCGTTTGATGTTTATGGCTCGGTTGTCATGAATACCAAGACTGGCTC
The DNA here is from genome assembly GCA_036703495.1 of Coleofasciculaceae cyanobacterium. Classification (GTDB taxonomy): domain Bacteria; phylum Cyanobacteriota; class Cyanobacteriia; order Elainellales; family Elainellaceae; genus Drouetiella. The sequence goes on along the minus strand of DATNOY010000252.1, from coordinate 2,616 downwards.
GGCGCTAGAAACTCAAACCCTCTCAATTTTTGGCACCGATCAGTTGGGTCGCACTCGGTTGGGCAACTCTACTGAAGAAGTTATCGCCCATGAATTGGCACACCAATGGTTTGGCGACAGTGTTGCCTTGTCTGATTGGAGTGATATCTGGCTGAATGAAGGCTTTGCTACCTATTCTCAAGGGCTGTGGGTGGAATACTCGCAGGGTGGAGCCGCGTTTGATCAGTGGGTGAAAAATGAGTACGATTCCGTGCAGGAAAATCTGGCTGATCTGGTTCCACCCGGAAAACCGAAAGCCGATGACCTGTTTAACTCAGGTGTCTATGATTGGGCAGCAGTGGGTCTCCATGCGCTGCGGCTGAGACTGGGCGACGACGACTTTTTCCAAACGCTACGCACCTATGCCGATCGCTACAAAAACAGCAACGTCAAGCAGAACGACTTTCGGCGAGTTGCTGAAGAAGTCAGCGGTGACAATCTGGCTGGATTCTTCAAACGCTGGTTTTACAGCGATACATTGCCGCCCCTGCCCAACCGCAAACCTACAGAAGACAGCTTGGTCGGGAAATCGGGTGTGAATCTGTCTAACTACCCGCGATCGACCCAAGCCAAGGTTACCTTGACCGATCGAACTGGAAGCAATCAGGGTGGCTTTTATGCGGTTGATAACCCTTATGGGGTGGTGGTTGATCCGGTGACAGGCAACCGGATCAATCCCGGTGAGAAAGGCTACGCAAAGGCAGCGCTGGCCCAAAGCGTCAAGACGCTCGATCGCGAGGGGGAAACGCTCACCCTGCACGGTGGCTCCTACTATGTCCCTTATCTAAGCGTTGATGGCAAGCCTGGACAATTTTCTTCGCCGTTCACAAAAGGCGGGACGGTTCAACTTTCGTCGGCTGGAGCTTACGGATTCTCGGAGCGATCGGTCGACAACGCTAGCTTCAATGATTTGGTGCTACAGGTAAGCATTTGACCTAAGCGCTCAATCCGCTGAGGTGATCGGTGAGAGGGGGCATCAAGTGGGAATATTCTGCTTTGTGCCTCCTGATTCCTTCAATCCTTTTCTGGGAGAGGGATTGGAGGGAAAGGCAATTCGGGGCACCTAGATGGGTATGTGGTTTTTCAGGAGCGATCGCCAGTTCAATAGGCGGTTTGATTTGGGGAATTAATGCAGCCAGCTCCGACAGTCTAAAGTCAGAGAATCCTCATAATTCATGCGATCGCCAAGGCGCACTCTAGGCTCCAGGTTCACTATGCTGATAGAGAAGCGCCATCTAGCATAATCTATAGACATGCTGTCTCCTATGGATTACGAATTTAATAAAGCCCGGAATTTTTTTAGGAAGAATGGATAAGCCGCTCTTCCTAAGACAAATTCCGGAAGTTAATTGGTTCACGATCCTATGCTGATAGAGAAGCGTCATCTAGCATAATCTACGGACATGCTGTCTCCTTCAAACCTCACTGAGCAAAAGCTGCCCGATTCCAACCCATCGCTCCTCCTGTCGAGCCAAGGCTTCAACTGGCGCGGCATTCATCTGGAATGTCACCATAAGCCTATGGGTGAGGAGAACACATTTTCCCTCGATCAGCTTCATTTAGTTTGCATTGAAACGACGCAGCGCCCCTGTGATGCCCATAAGTGGATGGATGGACGCTTTCAGAGCCGACCGATTATCCAGGGCGATATATTTGTCTTGCCGGAGCAAGTCCAGTTTCGGGAACGCTTTGAGGGCGCAATCGACTATATTTTGCTCTATCTTGACGCTGACTGGGTCGCCACAGTAGCGCAAGAAGCAGTCGATCCAGATCACCTTGAGATCCTGCCGCATTTTCCCAAGCCCGATCCGTTGATCTATCATTCTGGATTGCGGCTCAAGTCGGCAATTACAGCCAAGGGCAGCTTCAACCAGCTCTATGCTGAAACCCTGGCACTGGCGATCGCCGTTCATCTGCTGCAACATTATGCGGGCAGAAAAACGAGACGAAATCTGGCAGCCCTGAACGCTGCTGTTCCGTCTCGCTCTAAGGTAGAGGCAGTGATTGACTATATGCAATGTCATTGCGATCGCAATCTCACCTTATCCGAGCTAGCCGACTTAGCTCAGATGAGCCTGCATTATTTTGCCCGTTCGTTTAAGCAACAGATAGGGCTATCTCCCCATCAATATTTGATCCGTTGTCGCGTAGAAAGGGCTAAACAACTGCTGCTGCAAAACGACCTGACCGTTGTAGAGATTGCGCATCGGGTGGGCTTTGCCGATCAAAGCCATCTCTGCCGCCACTTTAAGCAGTTGACGGGTCTGACCCCAAAACAGTGGCAACCCTAGCAAGAACCGACTCAAAAGATCCAGTTGAGCAAGAACGTTCAAGTCAAGCACCAGGAAAACCCTGCATAGTGAGAGAAACCAGCTTTCATTGTTCATGGGGTATCCTTTCATGTTGACCTCAACGCCCACTCAGTCCAATTGGAGTTCTTACATTCAGCAACAGAAGCCGCTTTGGAATGCTGCTGCGTTGCTCTATACGATCGGCGGTTACTATGGCGGAGTCTTCTTGCTCTGCGCTAAAGCCCTCAGCCTGAATGCCCTGGGGATTTTTTTAGTCACCCATGCC
>DATNOY010000251.1:0-4530 GCA_036703495.1 Coleofasciculaceae cyanobacterium | reverse complement strand
TATTGAGCTTGGGTCAGCTTTTGCCAATCTTGGATGGTCGTTTCATTCCATAACCAATTTTTCTGCAGCGCTTCAGAGCTAAAGTGGGCTGGATCGCTGTTTAGCACCATACGGTAGAGCTTGTCTGCTTTATCAGAGATGCGGTTTTGCCGATCCGGCGTTTCTTGAGTAGAAAGCTGGCGGATGGACAACGCTACACCTGCATAGGCTGTATTTAAATCTGCTACGGGCTGAGCCGCTGAAGTTGAGTCCGCCGCGGACGGGCTGTTCTCCAAAATGGAGCGGGCGCGCATCCAAGATTCAAAGGCTTGGGAAGGGTTTCCTTCTGCATAGTAAACAAACCCTAATCCCTGCTGATACAGCGCCGTATTGGGTTCCTTTTGAGCAGCATTCTCCCAAGCCTGGCGGACATCTGCCAGCTTATATTGAGAATTCCCTTGTTTAATTGCTTGCCAAGCCAGCCTGCCCCGCAAGAATTGGATCTCCGGCTCATTTTGATTTTGTTGGGGCACTGCGGCTAGGGCGGCAGTCGCTTCGGGTAAGGCATTACGATCCAGAAGGACGGCGATCGCCTGCTGCCCTTGGGCGAGTTGCTGCTTACCGAAACTGCTAATGGCGATCGCCTGCACCTGCGCTGTAGAGCTATTGGCTAATTTTTGACCAAAAGACTCCGCCACCTGACCAGGCATAGTCGCCTGAGAAGTGCCTTGGGGAAGATAGTTCCCCTGAACGGGATGAAAGATTAAGTAGCTGAAGGCAGCGATCGCCACAGCTCCCAGGCTGCCTAACACAGGCACTAAAAGTCCCTGGCGCTCTGAAGATTGATCGGTGACATGGACGGTCGTGCGACTGCGGCGCTCTGAACGCGGCCGCTGCACGGGTGCGACTTGCCCATCAATCGGCAGGGTTTGCACCATACTGGCTGAGCTGGCTGCCGCCACCGGCTTAATGGCAATGGGTTTGGCTAAGGTAATATCCCGAGAAGGATCCGTCTGTTGTGCAGGCGTTACCCGCTCCTGGGGGGGTGTTGCGGGCTTTACAGGAGCTTCAAACACCGATTCAAACCCGTTAGTGACCCTGAACGAGGTTGAGGGCACCAATGTATCCACCTGATCGGCGATCGCTTCTCCGGTTCCGGAACTGTTTTCTGGACTAATTTCTGGACTGATTTCTGAAGCGGTTTCTGAACCGATCGCGGCTTCAGGGTTTGTCATCGCTTCATCTGAGGCTTGAGACGTGAGTTGGCGAATCCAGTCCAGCGTTTCGGCTTCGTCGTCGGTATCGTCAAACGCGTCCAGATCTTCGATCCAGTCTCCAGGGTCATCCTCTGATAAGACAGCACTCGCCACCATTTCCTCATCGGTAGGAGGCAGAGAATCATCAATCAAAAAGCTCGTCGGCAGCGGCGCATTTTCGTTAATCGTTAAGACGGGAAAACTGCCAAAGCCTTGGGGCATAAACACGAGGCGATCGGCTGGGTTGTCAAAGGTGGAATCATTAGGGGTCAAATAGCCATCAAACTCTGGGTGCAGATAGAGGATCGGCAATGCCCAATACAGCTGATGCGATCCATAGCCCGAAATCAGACCTTGACGGGCCCGGCTGAGGCTGAGGTCAATCGGATACCCCTGCTTCAGATTGCGATAGAACAACCAGGTGAGGGTAAGGGCCACATTGTCAGGAATTTGTTCTGCCATTGCCAGCACCGCAGGAATTCCCCGGCTAACCAAGGCTTCCGCAAGATTGCGTTCCCGCTCATTCACCGGATCGGCCGTCGCCGTATAGGCCCCCCGGCAAGAGTTGAAGACCGCTAAGCGGATCCCATTGTTGACTAACAGCCCCGCCAAATCATCCCCGCTAAGAATTTCGGTTAATCCCGTGCGGTGATTTACCAGGTAAAGGCTACCACCCGAACTGCTGAGGTCGCTGTGTCCGGCATAGTGCAGCACCTGATACTGTCCTTGCTCTAAAGCTTGCGTCAGCTGCTCGCGTCCGGGCTGATCCAGAACCGTCAGATGAATGTCGGGGGTGGCAGCACCGTCGCTGGTCGGACTTTGAGCAAGCTCTTGTTGCAGCTGTTTAGCTTCCTGCTGCAGCTGCAGCCGCTCTTGATCGTCTGGAGCAGCAATCACCATCAGAATGCGCAACGGTTGATCGCTATCAAACGCCAGAGGTAGGCGATCGCTGGTCAACCTTTGGCTAGGCTGATAGCGCGAGAAAATCACATGCGTCCCAGCGGCCAGCGGGCGAGCCGCCATGCTAAAGCTCTGCTGCAATTTTTCGGCGGGAATGTCATTGCCATACATCACTTCCCAAGGCAACCGAGGCAACCGAGACCCCTTCAGCCCTAGCCGTAACCGCAAGGCTTCTCGGCGGTTTTGAGCAATGCCTTGAGCCGTCACCCAGCTATCGCGTAAAGTACCCTGAAACAGGGCGCTATAGAGGTGTTGCCCCAAATTGACCAAGCTAAGAGAAGTTTGGGCAGCGCTGGTCGTTTGACCGTTTTGGGACAGATCCGATCCTGCAGCGGCATAAGGGCGATCGCCCTGTAGCAGTCCCAGCAACGGGTCACTCATCAATTGTCGGGCCTGGGTCAACCATTCCTCGACATGCCAGGTCAGCTGCTCTTCGGCAATGGGCACCCCTAGCTCAACCTTCTCTGTGCGCACAAAATATTCATCATTCCCCAATGGGGTTACAGAAATATGAAACTCCTGAGTCACTGCACCAGCGCTCCCCTAAGCTACGTCTTGAAAATTGTTGTATCTTGTTGGTTCCTAGAAGCGATCTCTACTTTAAATAGTTCCCGAGTTTAAACCGCCTCCAGGAGTTTTTAATGCCACTTGCCCTAAAACTTTAAAAGAGAACCTAAAAAAGAGAACCTAAACCCACTCGGGCAACGATGCTTTACCCAAACCTGTCTTTTAACAGGCATCATCAGACGCTTTTCGGCTTTCGCTTCAAGCAACCTCACCTGGACGCGAAAGGCAAGATACCCATCTATAAAGATTTGGGGGGCATCGCCAGCGGGTAGAATTCGCTTTCGGGACAACGAAGTCCTGCCGCTGGGCAAGCTGAATCAGTAAGCTGAATCAATAGACTGTCGCCACCCCCGAAAAGTTCAGCTCAAGAGAAAAAATCAACCCGCCAGCAATTCAGCAAAATTAGGCCGCTTGGCTTTTTTCTTTGTCCTATGCAAATCCTTCCGGATTCCTCTTCCTAAAGGCAGAACATTAATGAGGTAGATGCACCCTGACTTATTTTCCCCAGCTCACTTCGGTGAGTCTGGGGATTTTTGTAGGTCAGATTTTAGAAATAGTTTTTAATGAAGTAGTTTTGCTTCACTGTTAAAATTATTAAAAATAAATCTTAAGGATTTTAACCTATGCCATACACCACTGAAGAAGGCGGCCGCCTCAATAACTTCGCTGTAGAACCGAAGATATATCAGGCAGAACCCCCGAACCCGAAACAAAAGGTTCAATACCTTGTGTTGGGCATCGGTGCGCTAGTCCTAGTGGGTGGAATGATTGCAGTTGCCATTTCCATTTCATTCTAACGAAAGCAGGTAATCGCCAGCCTAAGGTCTGGATCGATTTTTCTTTCATAAAAACTGTATTGCAAAACAAGCTGAGACAGATACAGGTACAGCCAGGCGTTCCAAGACACCTGGCTTTTGCGTTTTTACCGCGGAGCAACGACCGGACAATGTCAAGTTCTTTTCTGAGTTTGTGATCTTTGTCCTGACTTGAATCGGGATCTGTGGAAAAAGAGATAAGAAGATTCGCTCATTGTTGAGAGTGGTGTTGAGGGCATTGTTTAGGGCATTGTTGAAGATAGCAGCTTATGGCGATCGCCAACCCTGCTGAATATCAGCGACCTCATCCTACTCATTCGGTCCACTCGTTCAGGTCGGATCACCTGAGGCAGGGAACATTGAAGTGAAACTTTTAGACACTGAATTGAAAGTGTTAGACACTGAATTGAAAGCAATTTAAATTGCAGCATTCCTAACTCCCGCATTCATTGACGGGGTTCATCTTCCTTTCACCTTGGCTATATTCCTGTGGCAGACATTCCTTTCCGGAAAATATTAGGACTGAATCAGCAGTCATATCAGCGCCTCAAAGTTGCCTTGAGTTTAAATCTGCGTCGCCAAATTTTTGTGGCTGTTTGTGATGACTTACTGTTGCGCGATCGCCTTTCTGCACAGCTCCAGGCAGAACTTGCAAAATCCACTTTACCCAGCTTTGAGTCAACCTCTGAAACCGCAAACCAACCGCGGCTGGTGAGTTTACACCTCAGCCTGGATGATCCCAATCCGATTGTGCAAATTGCCCAGTGGTTGGCCCAAACGCCAGCGCCTCGGGGAGGATGGCAAGCCGGAACCATGCCGGCCTTCCAAATCCTAGGTGCTGAAAAACTGACCCGACAACCGGCCGCCATGCAGCGGCTATTTTTCACCCATCTTCAGAGCATTGAATACAACCTGCCGTTGCTAGAGTCAAGCGTGGTGCTGTGGCTGACGCA
>DATNOY010000250.1:0-2513 GCA_036703495.1 Coleofasciculaceae cyanobacterium | reverse complement strand
AAGGATTAGAGCCCCAAACCCGTAAACTGTTTGAAGTTTGCCGGATGCGCGGTATTCCAATCTTTACTTTCTTCAACAAGCTCGATCGCCCTGGTCGGGATCCGTTCGATCTGATGGACGAAATTGAGAAAGAGCTGGGCTTGCAAACCTATGCCGTCAATTGGCCGATCGGCATGGGCGATCGCTTCAAGGGAGTTTACGACCGTCGTAGCCAGAAAATTCATCTGTTTGAGCGTAGCGCTCACGGCAGCCGAGAGGCGATCGATACGATTGTGGATCTGGGTGATCCCCGGATTGAAGATCTGTTAGAACCCGATTTGTACAGCAAGCTGAAGGAAGATTTGGAGCTTTTAGACGGCGTCTGTTCAGAGTTTGATGCAGAACTAGTGCATCAAGGCAAAATGACGCCAGTGTTCTTTGGCAGCGCCATGACCAACTTTGGCGTAGAGCCATTTCTAGACTCCTTTCTGGACTTTGCCCTCAAACCAGGCTCCCGCCGCAGTACATTAGGCGAAATTGCTCCCACCGATCCTGAGTTCTCTGGCTTTGTGTTTAAGCTGCAAGCCAACATGGATCCCAAACATCGCGATCGCATCGCCTTTATCCGCGTTTGCTCCGGCAAGTTTGAGAAAGATATGGTGGTCAGCCATGCCCGCTCCGGCAAGACGGTGCGCTTGTCTCATCCTCAGAAATTATTTGGACAAGACCGGGAATCTCTTTCAGAAGCCTATCCAGGGGATGTGATTGGTCTGAATAATCCAGGGGTCTTTGCCATTGGCGATACGATTTACAACGGCAAGAAGCTGGTGTTTGATGGCATCCCTATGTTCTCGCCGGAACTGTTTGCCTATCTGAGAAACCCCAACCCTTCTAAGTTTAAGCAATTCCGCAAAGGCGTCAGCGAACTGCGAGAAGAGGGAGCTGTACAAATCATGTATTCTGCGGACGAAGCCAAGCGCGATCCGATTCTGGCGGCTGTCGGGCAACTGCAATTTGAAGTTGTCCAGTTCCGCTTGCAGAATGAATATGGTGTGGAAACCATGCTTGATCCGCTGCCCTACAGCGTGGCGCGTTGGGTGGATGGCGGTTGGGAAGCGTTACAAAAAGCGGGTCGCCTGTTCAACACGGTCACGGTGAAAGATAGCTGGGGGCGTCCAGTATTGCTGTTCCGCAATGAATGGAACTGTCAGCAGGTGGAAGGCGATCATCCCGAACTGGGCTTGAAGGCGATCGCTCCTGTCGTATCGGGTCAGGAACCCGAACCTGTATAGATCTCGCTGTTGGAAAAAAACCATAATCATGCAGGATCGAACCTGGCAATCACCTGAATGGATGCAGCTCCAGGGGCAGTTTGTGACGCTTTCCCCATTGGTGCTAGATAGGGATGTAACTGCTCTGTATGCAGCTTCGCATGGAACTGTTGAGAAGGAAGCCCTATGGAATTATTTACCTTACGGCCCCTTCGAGCATCCTTTGGCGCTAAGAAATTGGATGGAAAAAGAAAGGGTTGGCCAAGCCAATTCGTTACCTTGGACAGTCTTTGAGAATTCAACGAAGACTCAGGTCGGTAATGTCGGACTACTGGCGATCGCTCCTAGTCAGGGTTGCGCTGAAATTGGTGACGTGTGGTTTACGCCCGCCGTTCAGAAAAGTAAAGTCAACACAGAATCGCAATATCTGTTGCTTCGGCACCTTTTTGACCATCATTCCTACCGGAGAGCGGAATGGAAATGCAATTCGCTCAATCACGCAAGCCGCACAACGGCTGCCAGAATGGGATTTACTTATGAAGGTCGGTTTCGTCAGCATATGTGGGTTAAGGGAAAAAACAGAGATACTGACTGGTTTGCCATGACCGACAAAGACTGGCCCCGCTGTAAAAGCAATTTTGAGAGATGGCTGTATTCCGATGAAAAAATTTCGTTAATGGAACTGAATAACGGCTAATTTGTCAGCGCAGAGTGTCCAGGCTGGGCAGGACAAAGCCTAGCGGATGACTTGATCCCAAAGCTTTGGTGGGCACTGCCCTTTTCCTGCGTCAAATTTTCTGAAAGCCTCGCTCTGCGAGGCTTTCAGAAAATTTGACGCGATTTAGTCCAAAGTCAAGTTTTAAGTGAACTGCTGGCTCAACGTCACGGGATTATGAACTGTGATCTTCTTTTTGTGGATCGAAATCATTTGATCCTGCCGCAAATCTCCCAGCAGACGCGTCACCGTGACCCGAGTTGAACCGATCGCTTCCGCAATCGCCTGATGGGATAGCTTCAGGTCGATCGTAATTCCATCTGCTGTGGGAACCCCAAAATCGCGGCAGAGAATCAGCAGGAAGCTGACCAGCCGCGAACCCATGTCTCGATGAGCCAAGGTTTCAATCATCATCTCCGTTTGCAGAATGCGGGATGATAGCCCCTGGAGCATAATCATCGATAGATCTGGATTGTCCTTGAGGGCCTTTTCAACCTGCTCAATTGGTACGGAGAGTAGTTCAGTCGGCGTAAACGCAACGGCATGAT
>DATNOY010000249.1:0-2612 GCA_036703495.1 Coleofasciculaceae cyanobacterium | reverse complement strand
TCGAGGTTAACGCGCAGCTGAAAGAACTGAAGATTTTGCTAGATGCCCAAGGGTATTCAGAGACAACATTGCAAGTGGCATGGCGCGAAATGACTAATGAAGATATTGCTGCATCGATCGTTGGCTTTGGCAGGCAGCTTTAGGCGATCCCCTGATTCCCTACGCCGATCGCGTTGATCGGGCGATGGAGCAACTGTTAAAGAGCCGCAGTTGGACAGCACCTCAACGACAATGGCTGGAGCGGATTGGCAAAGAGTTAAAGCAGGAAACGATCGTCGATCGCGAGGCGTTTGATCAAGAGCAGTTTAGAGATAAGGGCGGCTTTACTCGAATCAACAAAATCTTTGAGGGGCAGTTGGAAGCGCTGTTGACGGAAGTTGGCGATCGGATTTGGCAGGCGAGTTAGCCTTCTGGCAGTTCACCAAACTGGGCGCGGTAACGGGCAAGCTGGGCTTCTAAGGCGGCGGCTCGTTGTCGCTCGGCTTCCGCAATGGCTTCTGCCTGTTGCCGTGCTGTTGCTTCTTGCTGTCGGGCTGTTGCCAGCTCATCGGGGATGAGTAGTTTTTCACTGGTATCGAGACGATAGAAGCCAATCAGCTTGCCTTCTGTGGCGAGCCGAAGCTGTAGCGGTTGGCTCTGTCCATCCGTGATAGGTTCATAGACGGATTCTAGTTCCCCATTGAAATCGGTAAAGTCGTGGAGGCGATACCCCCGCAGTTGCTCAGGAATCCATTCTCCCCTGGGGTCAAACTGCCAATATTCCTGCACGCCTAGCTGGGCATATAACTCCTTCTTAAAACTCTCGTCTCTCTTGCGAGTGCTAGCAGAAGTAATTTCAAAAATAACGCTGGGCACCTGTCCCTCTTCCCAGATCTTGTAGTTATCTCGCCCGCCGGGTTCCACGTTAAAAATGACCATGACATCAGGAGCCGTGCGAGCACGAGGAAAGCCTTGAGCGTAGTAGAGAAATTGATTGCCTAGCACGGCAGCTTGTTGACCAGCCAAGTACTGCCGCAAAACTTCTAGGGTAATTAATAGCGCATAAAGATGGTCAAACGTTTCTGCCACAGGTTCACCATCGCCGGTGGGGTAGATAATTTCAGTGGTTTGAGCGGTAGAGGAAATCATCATTGCTGCCTCTAGAGAGTCCACAATCAGCGCTATTCTCAGCGTCGCTGATCTTTAGTTTAAGCGGACAAGGCTAAATCAGGTAAACCTTTGTACCATTGGCTATGATAGCCGTGATAATTTTCCATTTCAGAATGGGTCAGCCAGCCTTTCTGCGGAGGGGCATAACTATAAATGGAGCGGGCAGGCTGTTCATGCCAACTGAGGTTGAAGGCACAGAGCTTGGGGAAGAAGCACATGGAGTGGTAGGGCAAGTGATCGTGAATCCACCAGGCTAGAGGTCGCCAATCCTGGGTTTGTTCGTAGCGATCGAGATAGCTGTTCACCACAATACAGGACATTGCGCCTTTCTGTCCGTTAGCATCCAGCAAATCCCAGATATGAGCCGCGCGATTGGAATCATTACTGCTACAGTTATGCCCTTTCTCATTGCCCAGCTGATTGACTTGAGGAGAGCGGTAGGCAGAGCGAATTGAGATCCGTCCAAAGGTATTTTGTAGCGGTTCGAGTAGCTCTTCGCAGAGATGCTTGCCGACTTCGATCGCCAAATCGGGATCATCCGGAATGTTGGGAATGCCGTAGAAATTGGCAATCTCACTATATAGAAAATCTCGCATGAAAAAGTTTTGAGAAAGGCGAACCCGTCCTAAATTTTCCAAACCTTTCACGGTTCCTGGCTTCTGCATACGTTATAAAGAGGTGGCACTGTTGTCCTAGAGTGCCCCGAAGTATCTTAAATCTCCCGATGAATGCAACCTCTGATATTGTCCAAAAGCTGTGGAACCTTTGCCATGTCCTGCGGGACGAGGGCATCAGCTATTTGCAGTACATCACCGAACTGACCTATCTGCTGTTTTTGAAGATGATGCAGGAGACGGAGCGGCAAGAGGAACTGCCAGAGGGCTTTCGCTGGAGTGATCTGATGGCGAAAGAGGGGATGGAGCAACTGACCTTTTATCGATCGCTTCTCCTAGAACTAGGCACTCAAACGGACAAGCCACGGGTACAGTCTATCTTTGCCAATGCTCAAACCGCAGTCAAGCAGCCCCGGATTCTTAAGAAGCTGGTGACGAGCATTGACGCTTTAGACTGGTACTCTGCCAAGGAAGAAGGGTTAGGAGATTTATATGAGGGGCTGCTTCAAAAGAACGCAGAGGAGAAGAAGTCGGGGGCTGGGCAGTATTTTACGCCGCGTCCGTTGATTGATTGCATGGTGGCGTTGATGCAGCCGCAGGCGGGAGAGCTAGTGCAAGACCCGGCAGCCGGGACAGGCGGTTTTCTGATTGCTGCCGATCGCTCCATCAAGCAGCGCACGGATGATTTGTTTGATTTGAGTGAGGCGGAGCAGTCGTTTCAGCGGCTTCAGGCGTTTTATGGCATGGAGCTGGTGCAGGATGCTCATCGATTGTTGCTGATGAACTTGATGCTGCATGGGATTGAGGGAGCAGTGGACCTAGGGGATACGCTCTCACCGCAAGGGCAAA
>DATNOY010000248.1:0-3066 GCA_036703495.1 Coleofasciculaceae cyanobacterium | reverse complement strand
AAAAATATTCTGGCTTTAGTCGAGTGCAAACCGCTACAGGAACCATGAATCGAACCAGATGGAAAGCTGGGGCAAAATCCCGACCCTAGCCTGAACTTTATTAATTCACGATTCAAAGATGATTAATGCTCAGATCTCTAGTACAGCCCTAACCAGGACAATAAACCTTGACCTGTAAAGTATTCAATGACCAACGTGCCAACGAAACCGATCATAGCTGCCCGACCATTCAGACGCTCGGCGTAGGAGTTGAAGCCAAACTTGGGCTCTTCTAAGCGGGGCGTGGTTGTGGGTTGAAGTTGAGTCATGGTAATCGAGTTACAAAACTTTACTAAATTTTAGCCTATGAGGATGCCCAAGGGGTGCAATGTGGCCTACAAACGCAACCTATCTTTCGATCTCAAATCTTTCGATCTTAAACAATGCTAAATCGCGGATCCGCCTTAAGTGTTGCCGGTTCAAACTCCTGTGCCCAGTTAATAAACTCCTGCGAAACAGGAGTCTGAGCGGAGCGAATCAGTAAAGCGATGTAGCAAGTTCGTTGCTTAACCACGATCGCCTGATAATTTTTGTCATGCACCGTTGCATAGCGAAACCCTTCTAGCTTCAAGGAAGAACTCAAGAGCGACTGTAGCCCTAGCGCCTGAAAAATAGTTTGCACCCAGCCAACGTCATTGCTCTCTGTTGAAATCAAATACTCCTTGGGCAAACCGCTCAAGTCAAAGATTGCAGCACCAATTACAGCGTCAGAGTAGAGCACAGGCGATAGAAGAAGTAGGTGTACTCTAATAGGGTTAAGTCTAGGGTTAAGTCTAAAGATGTTGCCAGCCTACAGGCGACCGTGGGATTGCCCTTTTGTTGAGCCAAATTTAGGTTTATTGCCAACTATGGCATTCAAGCATACTAGAGAAATTGCGGTCTTTTTTCGGATTTTGATCAATCGGATGCAGTCTTCTCTGAAACAGGAGATGAACGCAACTAGGCGATCGCCCCGCTGCTACCATCGCCGGGCTTCAACGCTTAAACTTTCTTCAGCTATTCCCTTAATTTTCGCAGTGATTTGGATGATCACGGCTCCTTTGACAAGTTGGGTCAATGCACAGCCACCACAGCCTGCCGCTATTGTGCATGCTGCCACTGGCAAGGCGGCTAATCCGATTATGCAGGAGAACCAGCAGTTGGGTAGCACTGAGTGGCGGCTAGACAACCCGGCTACCCATGGAGAAATTGAAGGATACGCTTCTTTAACCAGCGTCAACCAAGGTGACACAATCCAGCTATTTGTTAGTACCAACGCTTCCGCTTACCGGATCGAGGTGTTTCGGATGGGCTGGTATGCAGGGCTGGGAGGACGGCAAGTTGCAGCAGCAGTCGATCGACCTGGCATCAAACAGCCCCGCCCTACCCCTGATTTTGAAGACGATCTGATTGAGTGCGACTGGAAAGATCCGTATGTTTTACAGATTCCAGAAGACTGGGTAAGTGGCTTCTATCTGGCTAAACTGACGGCCAGCAGCGGCAAACAGAGCTATATCATTTTTGTAGTGCGGGAAGATGATCGAGCGTCAGATTTTTTGTTTCAATCCAGCGTTACAACTTACCAAGCCTATAATAACTGGGGTGGCAAGTCGCTTTATGAGTGGAATAGCCGAGGGCGACCAGTGTATGAGGTTTCCTTTAATCGTCCCTATGCCATTAGCCCTAATCTCAAAGCAAGTTATGGGGTAGGAGCGGGAGAGTTTTTGACCAACATGCAGCCGGCTAGCCGCACCTCAAGTTCTGGCTGGGAATACAATATGGTGCGGTGGTTAGAAAAAGAAGGTTACGACGTCACCTATGCGACTGATATTGATACCCATGCCGATGACAAACTGCTGCTGTCGCATCGGGCTTTCCTCGCCGTTGGACATGACGAATATTGGTCATGGCAGATGCGTCAAAATGTGGAAGCTGCTCGCAATCAGGGCATCAATTTAGGCTTCTTTTCGTCAAACACCTGCTACTGGCAAATCCGGTTCAAGGAAAGCAAGCTTACCGGCGGCATTTACCGAACTATTGTGGCTTATAAAGAGCTGGCTGGGCTTGATCCATTCAGTCGAGATGCCGACCCCAGTAACGATCGCCAAGTTACAGTACGCTGGCGGCAGTTTCCAGTTAGGTTACCTGAGGCAGCCTTAATTGGCGTGATGTACCAAACTGATCCCGTATTGGCAGACATCGTGATCGCCCCCACTGCACCCGATTGGGTATTATCCAACACCGGTCTAGCCCCTGGCGATCGGCTTAAGGGACTGTTGGGCTACGAAGTCGATCGCATCACGGCTGCTAGCCCACCGGGCACTATTGCCATTGCCCACTCCCCTTATCTTTACAAAGACGAAATCCGTTATGCCGATATGGCGGTTTACCAGGCAACAAGCGGAGCGATGGTCTTTGCCACAGGTTCAATGCAATGGAGTTGGGGCTTAGATGATTTCAACGCGCCAAACTTGCGACCTTCCTACAACAGCGCAGCAGCTCAGCAGCTAACGCGCAATGTCCTGACGCGACTGGCTCATCCTGCCGCTGTCTCATGCGCCAGCAGCCAAGAAATTATTCCTGATCCAACCGTTTGCCCAGCTGCATGAGTGGCGATCGCTCAAGACAGACTGCATATTAATTTGGATAAATCGGAAAGGCTCAAAGTTCCGAGAGCGTATCAGGTGCAACTTCAATTCCACCTTCCTGCAATACGTTTTGCTGATCCGTAATCAAGTCACTCAATTCTGTGATCTTGACACCCATATGATCGCAAGCTTGTAGCAGCTCTTGCCGAAACCGGTTAATGTCTGTGCCATAGCCGCAAAGCTCTGCTGCAGTATCAATTCCCTGCTTGGCATTGGCTTTGGCACAGTCAACCAAATCTAGACCTTGGAGCGGTTTGGAGGAAGACATGTTGGTAAACCTTTCCACATAACGCACCCCTTTAATTTAGCTGGCTTAGTCTATTTGTTCATCCTTCTGGAGGGGCAAAACAGGCGGGCAATCATCTTAATCTGTTTGTGCTCCTACTCTCGTTGCCAATAT
>DATNOY010000247.1:0-3069 GCA_036703495.1 Coleofasciculaceae cyanobacterium | reverse complement strand
GTCCAGTCCCCAGCGCGATCGCATGGTGGAAATGACAACCCATAATATGCAGCGATCCTTCGAGTGGAAAACGTTTGAGATGTGCTGGGCGCAGCCACCCACGATCGATCGCTTAAGCGAGCTACAAGCCAAAACGCTGTTTCTAATTGGCACTCAGGACATGGCAGATAATTTGCATGTGGCCAAGCTGTTCCAGCAGGTTCCCCATATTCAATTTGCTTACATTGACGGGGCAGATCACATGCCTACCCTGACCCATGCCGATGAAGTTTCCAGTTTAATCAGACAATTTCTTGCCCAATGATTTTTTGCCCAATCGCTTCTGGCTCGATTGCCGGGCTGCCTCGGATTTCTGCCGAAAATCAAGCTTTCGAGCGGGGCAGCAAGTGACAACATGGGTTTGCCAAATACTACCCCCTACGGATCAACGATCGCCCCTTTCAGCTTTATCAAGCCGTTGCGTAAGACAAAGCGGGGGCAAGCACCTGATCAATCTCTTGCAACACCTCATCCTTCAAACTCACCTCTGCGGCTTTGGCATTATCGATCACCTGCTCAGGGCGGCTAGCACCAATGATGGCAGCAGCCACCTGCGGCTCCCGTAAAACCCATGCTAAAGCCAGTTGCGCCATCGATAGATTTAATCGCTGAGCGATCGGCTTCAGGTTTTGCACAGCACTCAGAACGCGATCGCTCCGCACATCTGACATAAATTTATTCATTTGGTCATTAGCGGCTCGCGAGTCGGGGGGAGGAGCTTCTCCAGGTTTGTACTTCCCGGTGAGCACGCCTTGAGCCAGCGGCGACCAAACAATTTGACTAATGCCATTGGCGGCACATAAAGGAAACACTTCGGCTTCCGGTTTGCGCCACAGCATCGAATATTGCGGCTGGCTAGAAACAAAGCGCTCCACATTCGGCAGACGCAAGGCAGCTTGAATTTGAGCGGGACTCCACTCGCTAAACCCAATATAGCGAGCCTTGCCTTGCCGCACGACGTCTGTTAATGCGGCCATCGTTTCTTCTAAGGGAGTATTAACGTCATAGCGATGACACTGATAGAGATCGACATAATCGGTGCGCAGGCGCTGTAAGGAGGCATCTATTTGCTTAAAGATTTGGGCAGCGGATAATCCTTGGTCACTGGGTGACATGGGAAAGAAAACTTTGGTTGCCAAAATATAGGAGGTGCGATCGATCCCTTGCAACACTTCACCTAACAGCGATTCGGCTGCACCCCGCCCATAGACATTGGCTGTATCAATGAAATTAATCCCAACATCAAAAGCGGTGTGAACGCAAGCTTCGGCTTGTTGCCGTTCAACTCCACCGCCATAGGTCAACCAAGAGCCTAAGCTGATCGCTGAAACATTGAGGTCGCTGTTACCCAACTGCCGATACTTCATCGTCATCTCTCCATTAAATACACCAAGTTGTCATGAGCGAAGGCGCTTGAGCAGACTGAACTTTCCCATATCAAGCCAGTTCTAGCCAGTCATCCAAGGGAAAGGTTGATTCCAGCTTCCAGAGAAAACGAAGCTATCTAAAGGTTTGCAGCTACAGGGCGATGCCTCTCGTTGCTGTAGTTCTTTAGACAGACTGTGGGAATCGCCTCGATAACCTGGAGCGATCGCGGCAACGGGTTCAAACCCTTCTGCGATGTGGTAAATAACGCAAGCTTTGGATACATCAAATCCTGCCATTTGATGCACAAATAAACCCAAGGCAATAGCATGGATAGCCAGACTAGTTGCCGCTGCCCGAACATCGTGAAATGCATGTCGGTTTTCTGCACCGTTTTTCTCAAAATGAAGCCTCGTAACGGAAAGCATAAGGACAGGCACATGTTTAGCCCACTCTTGATTCCCTGCGGCCAGACAACTCAATAAGCGGTTAAAGTCATCCAGATTGTCTTGAGTCGCAATAATAAAGCTCCAAGGTTGCTCATTATAAGAAGAGGCTGTCAAACGTGCTGCTTCTAAAACACTGCATAATTTTTCTGCTTCAACAGGTTGATCCGAGAAGGCTAGAGGGCTCCAGCGTTTTTTTAGCAATTCATGAATAGGAGATTTGACCGCTATCGATTTATCCGAAGGTAATTCATTCTGAACGCTGTCCTTCATCTTGATCTCCTCGTCCTAACGGACTTCAGCAGTCAATCATGCAGCTTGCCAGAGGAGAAAGGAACATATCCCCATGCCCCATGCGCCCCTGCAGTCCCCCTAAAAGGCTACAGGTCATTCTTGAAATGAAAGAGTAGAACCTTTCCAGCTTAAAATTGCCCCTATACTTTCAGCCTTCCTCTTAAGGCAGAGATTGCTGAGAATTTTAAGAAGAGCCTCAAGAAGGGATTTCAGCGTCCTTTTCAGCTTTGGAGGTTTCAGCTTTGGAGGTTTCAGCTTTGGAGGAATGATTATGCACTTTGGCTGCCGACTGCTGAACGCAGAGCGCTTTTAGACTTTCTAGGAGGCGATCGAGGTCAATTGGCTTTTGGATCAGATCGTTTGCACCCATCGCTAATCCTTCATGGGTGCTGATTTCTGAATAAGCCGTGATTAAAATAATCGGAATATCGGACAGGCTAGGATGTTCACGGATGCGTTGAGTGACTTCATAGCCAGTCATCCCAGGCATCATGACGTCCAGTAGCACAATGTCAGGGCGAACGGTCTTGATTTTGCGTAGCGCATCCCAACCGCTATTGGCAGTATCTACAACGTATCCTTCAGTTTCTAAAAGCGTTTGTAGTAAAAAGACATTATCCTCAATGTCATCAACAACTAAAATGTGGCACATAAATTAAAACACCAAAATATCTCAGGTTATTAAAGAAGAAGAAGCTAGCCAATCTTTATTAGATAAAGTTTATCTCTATCTTAGGGGTAGTCCGATGGCAACTACTAGCTGCGGCGATCAATAGTTTTGATCCAGAGCTTGCGCTCAACAGAAACTAGAACCCGTTTCGAAAGCCTGCTCCACAACGCTTTCAAACCATCATCTACCCCTGACTCTCTTGAAAATTGCTATAAAAATCTCCCTCAATTTCTTTGGAAATTGAGGGAGCTGATA
>DATNOY010000246.1:0-5352 GCA_036703495.1 Coleofasciculaceae cyanobacterium | reverse complement strand
GGGGGGATGCTACCCTGTGATCAGGAGACAAGCTTACATTGCTGCTCCGTTTGAAAAAATACGCGAAGACTGAGGTGCAAAGCGTGGTCGCCACTCCTGAAAAAACCCAACAAAACTCTCAACAGCCCTTGTCACCCTCATCCTCTGGGCGCGATCGCGTCGCTGTTTTGCTCATGGGCTACGGTGAAGTTGAGAGCTACGAAGACTTCGCTAACTACAATGAGCAAGCCTTAAATTTGCTAACTGCAAAGTTTGCGCCTGTTCCTACCTGGGTCTATCCTCCTCTGGCAAAACTGCTGGCAGTTTTTGATCTCCACGAGTGGGGACACCAGCACGGCAACTTCATTTCGCCGCATAATGCCATCTTTGAAAGTCAGAGAGCGGGGGTAGAAGCACAGCTGAAAGAAAAATGGGGCGATCGCATTAAAGTTTTCAAAGCCTTCAACTTCTGTGCCCCCTATTTGCCCGAGCAAGTTTTAACCCAAATCCGAGATGAGGGCTTTGATAAGCTGCTGATCTACCCGCTGCTGGTAGTTGATTCCATCTTCACGAGCGGCATTGCCGTTGAGCAGGTCAACAAGGCTCTGGCGAAGCTCTGGAACGGTACAGAACACTGGGTGAAAGGTTCTCGCTACATTCCCTCCTTCTACAATGAGCCAGCCTACATCAATCTGATGGCGCAGATGGTGGAAGAGAAAGTGGCTAAAGATTTGGCAGTGGCCCATCTGCCCTCGCAAACGGGCATTGTGTTGATGAATCATGGTTGCCCTCACAAGGCCAAAGGCTTTACCTCAGGAATTGACGAAAGCCAGGCGCTTTACGAACGCGTCCGGGAAAAGCTAATCAACCGCTACCCCTTGATCTCGGTGGGCTGGTTAAATCACCAGACGCCGTTGATTGAATGGACGCAGCCCAATGCAGATCTTGCGGCAAAAAATCTGATTGATTTAGGCGCAACGGCACTTGTGTTTATGCCCATTGGCTTTGCCACTGAGAACCATGAAACCTTGCTGGATGTAGAACACATTATTGAAGGTTTGCGTCGTAAGCGTCCCGATGTCACCTACGTGCAAATGCCTTGCGTTAACGATCGCCCTGAATTTTTGAGCATGGTGGCAGATTGGGCACATGAGCATATTGAGGTGCTGCTGTCGGAACAGGCTTTGGCTGTGAATCCCACTTTGGCGATCGCCCAAGCCCAGGCTCAGCAAGCTCATGGACATTCCCACGATCACGGGCATTCTCACGACCACGGGCATTCTCACGACCACGGGCATCAGCATGGCGAACATTCCCATGCTGCTCATGGGCACCATCACGATCACTAACTAATCCGTCAATATCGCTGTTCTCAATGGCGGGTAGTTCAGAATATTCTGGTTTTAGCCAAGCGTGAAGCGCCATAGGCAGCCGATCGCGGAGCCTGATCCTTAAAATCACAGCTTCTTAAAAAAAGAGGGAAGAAACAATCTGTTTCTTCCCTCTTTTGGTTGTGCCCTTCTGGCTGAATGCCGTCGTTTTGTTGCTGGAGCCTTTGTTTTAATGCTTTTAGCTGTTTCTGTTTTTGCCGTTGTCGGGCACTGCCGCCGCGACCTTTTTCATTTCGACCTTCTCGACGGGGTGACTCCCATCGCTTTAACCGTTGAGCCATGACTTTACTCCTAATGTCTCCCTGGATACTGAATCTAGTTTAACTGCTCAAAAACTATCTTAACTATTCAGAAAAATAGATGCCATTACCAGATTGGGTGATCCGGATGGTTGCAAGTCAGTGCCTCAGCGTAATTAAAAACCCGATCTAAAGCCCTATGCCGCCCGCGCAGCGGGTGGTACAGGGCTCTAAGGTTTTATGTTTAATGATGGTTATCTACTTATCAGCTTAGGCTCTAGTAGTCCTCGGCTTAAATCCAGCAACCGTTTGGATAGGGTCGCTCGATTTTCGCCATCTTGTACTAGGGCTTAAAAACAAAAAAGCGCCTCGAAAAGCGCTTTCTCAACCTTAGTTTTTTAAATGGGCGGGGAGAGACTCGAACTCTCACGCCTCTCGGCGCCACATTTTGAGTGTGGTGCGTCTACCAATTCCGCCATCCGCCCTTGGACTCGGTTCCGATATTGTAACCCATTTTCCGCTGTTGTAGCAAAGATTGATAATCTTTACTGCTGGCCCAGCGATCGATCTCTAACGCCCGCAGTACTGGCACCGGATGCGTTAGCTGCTCTGTTCTCACCTGTTTCAGCATTTTGCTCAATTCATCCGTCCCGATCGCTTCATAGGAACGCGCTTGATCTAAGAAAGCATCCAGGTTCAGCTGAGGGGACAATGAAGGCGAGCCACCGGTCAGCTTCATTAGCACTGAGGCCACTACCCTGGGATCTTGTGCCACCAGCAAGGCAGCGCGATCGCAAGTGAATTCGGCACATCGTACCCACTGCAAAATCTGCGTTTGCAAGCTCTGAGTGAGCAGCCCACCAAAGGGTAAGAACTGTCCAGCAGCCAGTACCATCAGGTTTGCTAGGGTGAGGTAGACGCTGTGTTCACACTTCAAATGCCCTAATTCATGGGCAATCACCGCCTGAATTTCGTCTGGAGTCAGCAGTTCAATCAGGGAAGTGTGGATCACCACAAACGGCTGCTTGCCCCGCATGGCGAAAGTATAGGCATTGGGGGAGGGGTTCTGTCGAATGTAGAGTTGGGGTGGCTCTAAATCTAAAATTTGACAGGCTTCTAACAACAGCTTGTGCAAATCAGGCAGCTGCTGCTCACTCACCAAAATACTAGAAGCAATATTTTCGACATAGAAGATTTGCTCTGCCAAAGGGCCAAGCAGCGATCGCACCAGCAAATCTAATCCCGGTAGCTGCCGCAAGCTTTGGGTTGCCTGCAAGTCTAGAGGATGGCGAAATTGGTCTGACTTCAGACCTACAAGTGCAGTTTTAGGTAAAGACATAGCTGAAAGACAGACAAACGGCTGAAGAGGTTAAAAGCCCGATAGAATGGGCATCCTAGACTATCTTAACGAGAACTGGGGAGATCAGGGAGCGCAACGCTTTGAAAATTAGGCTTGGTATCTCTGCAGCCAATCCCACAAGCTATCTGGATACAGTCATAGAATAAACATAATTAACTATGATGGAGAGAGAGAATAGAAATATAGTTTGCCTGACCTCAAGTTTGTCGAGCTACCCAGTTTATCAAGCCATTCAGTTTATCGAGTTGCGGAGTCATGACTGCTCAAATCCTGGTTGAGAAGAAAAAATTAGCAAACCCCCCGTTAGAGATGCACTACTTGGGCGATCGCGTTTTGCGTCAGCCTGCTAAGCGCATTACCAAGATAGATGATGAGATCCGGTTGCTAGCAACGCAAATGCTGCAAACGATGTACAGCGAAGAAGGGATTGGTTTGGCTGCCCCTCAAGTTGGAATTAACAAGCAGCTCATTGTGATCGATTGCGAACCCGACCAGCCGGATCGGCCGCCGATGATCTTGATTAATCCCACCATTACGCGGATGAGCCGTCAAACCTGTGTGGCTCAAGAAGGCTGTCTCAGCATTCCTAAGGTCTATTTAGATGTGACTCGACCCGAAGCAATTGATGTTTCCTATAAGGATGAGAACGGTAGACCGCAAAAAATTACGGCTACTGATCTCTTGGCGCGAGTGATTCAGCACGAAATGGATCACCTGAATGGGGTGATGTTTGTTGATCGGGTAGACAACAGCTTGGCGCGTAACCAGGAATTGACCAAGTATGGATTTGCAGCAGATGCTGTCAAACCCATTGCTGCCAAACCTATCTAGCCTATAGCGCTGCAACAGTTATTGTTCTAACCGTTATAACAGCAACAGTTACGATAGCAAGGGCTTGGCATTGCCAAGCCCTTGCTGTTTCAGCCTTGCGCTGTTTCAGTCTAATGCAGTTTACGCTTTACAATAATCGAAGTTGCTGAAACCTGAATCTTTAGTTTCTGCAAAGTGTACAGTCAACTGAATTGCTAAAAGGTAGGATTACTAGTGACTCCCAAAAGTGGTGTGTTTTTGGCTGGCTCTTGCATAGCAGCGATCGCAGCAGTCGGTTCCATTTTTGAACTCTCTTCTGGAACTCCCCAACTCGGAGTCTTGGTTACAGGTGTGATATTGGCGCTCACCGTGCCGCTGACGGGCATTCTGTTCTATGCGGCAGTTCTAGATGCGAGAGCGAATCAATAACCTCTCTCCCTTCTCCTTAGGGCGCTTCTCCTGATGACCCGATTCCCTTTCAAAGCAGCATTCCTTCGGCAAACTTCTCCTAGCAGAGCCACGCTGCCATATCCGCTGGTGGCTGAAACCTCTGTAGTGATTGGGCGCGATCCGCGCTGTCAAATTATTCTAGATTCACAAGTGCATGGGGGTGTCGGTCGTCAGCATGCCAAAATCTCACCCTCTGCCCATTCGCCTTCGGGTTGGCAAATTTGCGATCTTGCCAGTACGAACGGTACGTTTATCAACGGGCAACAGCTGCAAGGCTGTCGGGATCTTCAGGAGGGCGATCGGATTACGCTGGCTCACGATGGGCCACAGTTTATCTTTGAGCTGCAAAGCCCGATCGGTTTGCCTCCATTCCCGCCCCTACCAGAGCCAGTCGGGTCTTCCTCCGCCACTCAAAAATCACCTGCATCAAACTTAAACCATCCTTCTCCTGATGCGGTCACCTTTAGTCAACTGTTCCCGATTGTCTCTACAGGACGTGACCTGACGCGCAAGGCTTACCTGGTGCCGGGAATTCTCACCGCTGCCTTTGTGGTGTTAATGTTTTGGTCGTTGGACAAGTCCGCTATTTTTTTTATTGCCTTGCTGGCAATCTATATTGCTGGGGGAGCATACTATTTCGTCTACCAGCTTTGCGGTAAGTCTAAGCCCTGGTGGTTGCTGCTGAGCACCGGCTTAATGACGATTGTCTTGCTGCTGACGCCTCTATTTGGCTTGTTTGTGATTGTGTTTCGCGGCATCTTGCCTGGCTCATTGCCAGAGGCTGGCACCACCGACAACTTTTTTGCGTTGCTGATCCGGTACTTTTTTGGAGCAGGCTTACTGGAAGAGTTGCTCAAAGCGCTGCCCATCTTCATTGTTTATTTCATTGGCACCAAGCTGCGATCGCCTGAACGTGAAAGTCTTGGCGTTTGGGAACCGTTAGATGGCATTTTGCTAGGCACGGCCTCTGCCGTTGGGTTTACCCTCTTTGAAACCCTCTTGCAGTATGTTCCAGATACCATTAGTTCCGTTGCGCTCCAGTCAGGACAAGATGCGGGGCTATTAATTGGGATTCAACTGCTCATCCCCCGCATTCTAGGATCGATTTCTGGACATATGGCCT
>DATNOY010000245.1:0-3781 GCA_036703495.1 Coleofasciculaceae cyanobacterium | reverse complement strand
CCAAATATGCCAAAAATAACTTTGTTCGTAAAACCTCTGAGCCAATGGCAGTGCAGGAGCAGTTCTTGCAAAAGTTGCTGCGAGTCCAGCAGCAGACCGAGCTAGGGAAAAAGTTTGGCTTGGCGGCAATTCAAACCATTGACCAGTTCCGTGAACAGGTGCCGATTTGGACGTATGCCGACTATGAACCTTACACCCAACGGGTTGCCCGTGGAGAACCTCATGTCCTGACCGCTGAGCCGGTCGTCTACATCAACCTGACGAGCGGCACAACTGGCAAACAAAAAATGGTGCCAGTAACCTATCGGTTTAACCGCTCCCTTGGTAAGCCCAATCTGGTGAGTCTGGGTTTTGCACTGGAGGCTTTGCAATCCCATTCTGTTGGGCGATCGCTGCCTCTGGAGTTTGGCAAAGTTTTATCGACCAACTATGTCGGAATCCAGGGTAAAACAGAGGCAGGCATTGATTTTGGCCCCGTGACGGTGGGGAGTTTTCGGATCAACCGCTTCTTCTGCGAACAAGCCTTTGCTCAACCTTTTACAGCCATGGAAATCAGCGATACGCTGAGCCGCCACTATGTCTGTTTGCTGTTTGCCCTAGGCAATCCCCAAATGCGGGCAATATCGGCCAATTTTCCCATGCTGGTTTTACGCACCTGTCAGTATTTGGAGCAGTATGCCGAGGCGCTGATTCAGGATCTGCAGCAGGGTACAATTGCCCCTTGGCTCAAGATTGCTCCCGCCATCCGCGCTACCTTAGAACGCCGCTGGTCAGCCCAGCCGCAACGAGCTGCAGAGTTGCGCAGCCGGCTGCGATCGGCCGGCAAACTCACTCCCCAATTAGCCTGGCCAAAGCTGGCTTTTATCGGCACAGCCAGAGGGGGCACATCCGATTTTTATTTTGAGCGCTTCCCCGACTATTTTGGCGATACCCCCCAGTTTGGAGGCATTTATGGCACTGCTGAAGGAACCTTTGCCATCTGCCACGATTTCAATACAGACGGTAGCATCTTGGCTTTGGAAAGCGGCTTCTATGAATTTATTCCTGAAGACCAATGGGACGTAGAACACCCCAAAACCTTATTGCCGGTGGAGCTGAAGGTAGGCGATCGCTATCGGATTTTAGTCACCAGCTATAGCGGCTTCTACCGATACGACATTGGCGATGTGATTGAGGTCGTCGGCTTCTATCAGCAAACGCCCCTGATCATTTTCCGTCATCGTCGGGGGGGCTTGCTGTCTTCTACGACTGAAAAGACCACAGAATTTCATGCTACGCAGACGATGCAGGCACTTCAGCAAGAATTTAACCTGAAGTTGGAGGACTTTTGTCTCACCCTGTCTGAGACTGAATTTCCCTCCCACTATTGGGTGAATATCGAATTACCGGCACAGGAAGTCCTCTGCAACCCGCAAGCTTTTCTAGCGCGATTTGATTACTGGCTAGGCGAATTCAACAATCCCTATGCCACCGTCCGATCGTCCCAGGTGCCGCCACCCCGGCTGCGGGTTTTGGCTCCTGGTAGTTTTGCGATCGTCCGTCAGCGTCAGCTCCGACGCGGGACATCGGACTCTCAGCTGAAAATTCCCCATATTCATGAAGATCGCCGTTTCTTGGAGGGGCTGACGGTTCTAGAAGAGTTTCAGATGCCGGATCAGTTCCCCGATCCAGCGATCAGAACATCTGCAAAACTTGCTTAATCTGGTGCTGGCGATCGCGGCTCAACAGGGCCTGCATCAAGCTAAACCCTACGTTGGGCAGGGCGCAGATGCTACCCAAAAAGGCTCGCCATCGCTGCCAGGACAGCCAAGCTCGGTGAGTCGGAACTTTCCAAAACCGATTCACCGAACACACCATTTCATCGCCCAGTGCCGTTACCTCATGCCACCAGCCGGACGGAATATAGAGGACTTCGCCCTGTTGCAGCACCAAATCATACCGATGGTTCAGGGCCTGACGCAGCCGGGGAAATGCTGCAAAATCGGGGCGATCGGGATATACCTGACTAAACCACGATCGCACCTTCATGCCATGCCATAGGTGAACATAGACAGGGAAAGGATAGAGATTCGCTGTTTGGGAAGGTGGAAATAGCGCCACTTGCTTAGAGCCATGCAGCTGAATCAGCGTCCCGTCTGTGGGGTCATAGTGCAGACATTCCATATGCCCGCCCGGGCCAACCCACAGATTCATGCGGCTGGCAGGTTGCAAGCCCAGCTGATGCAGGTGAGATTGAATCTGCTCAATAGCTGCGGTTTGCGCCAGCGGCGTGTTTTCAATCGAGCATTTGGCTAAGTAAATATCCTGCTCGTGCGCCTCTCGCGATCGCAGCAACTCTGCATAGGTGGCAAACGATTGAGTTTCGGGCGGCACTCCACTGCCAATACTCGTCCAGGTGCGCTTATCCTGCTGGTATCGCTCCTGGCCATAGCGTCGCAGCAGAAAAGACTGATTGCCTAACTGGTTGCACAAATACTCTAGAGTCCAATTCCAGTCTGGTGAAACTATCCCCGTGAGGATGACTGGAACTCCCGGCATTTGATAGCGTCGAACAAATAAGTCCTGAGTCAAGGAAGCGATCGGAATTCTTGGAACTGTTTTCAGTGCAGGCGGTGAAGATAATTCGGAGCAACTCGAGTCTGAACAAACAGAGGATGCTGGTCTCATAAACTTAGCAATCGGTTAATCAGGAAACACGGGTTTCCAAACAAAGTTAGGCTTTCAAGATGTTCTGACTCAATTGAATCTGAAACGCCTTTCCCAAACGGATAGCACAATCATTGATGACAAAACATCCACTGCTCAGAGGAAGACAAGCAAAATTAGCCCACGCTGCTTTTGTCCTGCAGCAACTCTCTGACTGTCACCGCTCAATTGAGCTAGGGGTCTGCCCATTTTTAGGGGTAAGCACGCGCTTCTGATGAACAGAACATCAGATCAACAGATCATCAGCATCTGCGCTAAAAACTGTCACACTGACAACACAATCTCTTCTGTTCTATGGTGTCTGTTATACAAGCCGTGAATCGCGTATTTTTGAGGTTAATCACTCAGGACCGTTCTATGTCGCCGCCCAGCAGGGGATTATCTAACCAAATTGCTAAATTCGCGTCGCAGGAACGGTTTCATCAGTTTCTGATCCTGTTGGCGGCCGGCTGCCTCACCACCATGACTGGCGGAGTTGTTTCGCCGGTGCTGCCGGAAATGGTGCAGCAACTTCACCTCGATCCCAAATGGGCCGGTACTTTGGTCAGTGTGCATGCGCTCACCAGCGCACTGATGACCCCGATTATGGGCATTGTGGCCGATCGCATCGGTAAACTCAAGGTGATGATTCCCTGCCTGATCCTCTACGCCTTGTTTGGGACCGCTGCGGCCTTCACTACCTCATTTCCGCTGCTGCTGTTGACTCGCGGACTGCTGGGGGCAGCTAGCGGCGGCGTAGCGGCGGCCACCATTGGCTTGTTGGGCAGCATGTACGACGGGGAGCGGCGATCGCGCATTTTAGGGTATGCCACCAGCATTATGACCACCTCCGCCATCTTCTTTCCGCTGGTGGGCGGCTGGGTAGGCGGTCATCATTGGCAATATGCGTTTTACCTGTATGGTTTGGGCATCCCCTTAGCAGCGATTGCTCTGCTTAACCTGCGAGAACCTCAAACTCAATCGGGATCTTTGCTAGGGCTGGATCAAAACAATCAGCTGGGTAAGGTGTTGCTCAGACCCAATATCTTTCAGCTGTATTTATTCATTGGGATCGCGGCTGTTACGGTTTATGCCG